>DATGEF010000290.1:0-7425 GCA_035310405.1 Chloroflexia bacterium
GCTGTGGGAGAGGGCTCGGCCCTCGACGCTCTGGCCGCGCGGGTGGGCCGCGATCCTGCGCCAGGTCGTGCGGCGAGTATTGCGAGGGCCGAGCCCTCTCCCACAGTCCGTATGACGGCTCATCCACCTCCCGCCACAACCCAGGCCGGCGTACTCGTGTTCTGCGCCTCTTGCCCGGTACGATCTGTCCCCTCCTGAACCCCACCCCGGCGGGGGGCGAGCACATCCTGGGGCGGCATCGCGGGACAGAGCCCGCTCCTACAGCCCGGGAGAACGGCCCGTAGGGGCGGGGCCAGCGGCGGCGGGCCGGCGGCTATCCTGTCTATGGCCCCTCGTCCGCCGCGTGCAGCGCCTGGCGCACCTGCTCGTCGGCGGCCGGGGTGGCGGGCCCGGCGGCGAGCTGGCCCGCCAGGTCGGTCCGCTGCGCCGCATCATAGGCCTGGCGCACGGCGGCGCCCACCTGGTCGGGGGTCAGCGGCGTGCCCGTGTGCTCGCCGCGGTACATCTGCTGCGCCGTCTTGCCGACGGCATAGGCCAGGGGCAGGCCCACCGCCAGATTGATCATGACCCCGCCCAGGTAGCCGATGCCGGTGAGCGAGAGCAGGGCGCTCACCAGGCTCACGCCGGCGACGCGTAACAGCCAGCCCGTGCCCCCGGCCAGCAAAATGCTCATCACCCGCTCGCCCAGGTTATCCTGGCGGGCGTCGTAGTGCCCATAGGCGTCGGCGATCCCGTTGACCGTCATGCCCACGGTGCCGATCCAGCCGATCGCGGAGACCGGCCCCGGCATAAACGCCATCAATAGCACCGCCGTCAGCCCGGCCGCCTGCGCGGACTCGGCTTTCGCGTCGCGCTCCTCCAGCGTCAATTCTGCCACTTGTATTGCCATCGCTGCCTCCTGTGTTGGCTCCGCTGCTGCCCCACGCCGGCTCACGGCGCGCGGGTTCTAGCAGCAAGTACGTCCGGCGCGGCGCAAATGTTGCAGCTAAAACTCGTAGCAATTTGGTGAGCAAAAGGCTTGCACTGCCGGCGCCCCTGTGCTATAATGCGCGGGCGCGCAACAGATTGTATCATAAGCAGTAGCGTTACGCAATAAGGAGGGGTGTTATGTCCGCGATCCCGGACCCGGCGGGGAGTAAGTTCCTGGTGGACGAGTCGCCGCTGATCATCTTGCCGAGCCTGGCGGCGGCGATCGGGCTGCCCGAGGCGATCATGCTCCAGCAGCTCCATTACTGGCTGCGCACCGCAGGCAAGCCCCACGACGGCCGCCTCTGGATCTATAATTCCTACCCCCAATGGGTCGTGCAGATGCCGTTCTGGACGCCGCGCATCATCCGGCGCGTGTTGACCCGCCTGCAGGCGCTGGGCCTGATCCATACGGCGAACTACAACGCGCTGACGATCGACCGCACCACCTGGTACACGATCGACTATGCGGTCGTGGCGGCCCTGGGCGTGCTGCCCCGCGCGCTCCAAAACGGCGCACCAAGTGACCGGAACGGCGCACCAAGTGCCCAAAATGGCGCACCAGGTGACCAGAACGGCGCACCAGGTGACCGAAATGGCGCACCAGGTGCCCAGAATGGCGCACCAGGTGACCGAAATGTCACCTGGTCGGCCCAAACGGTCGCACCATCTGACCAAACGGTCCGACCATGGGACCAGAATGTCCGACCAAGTGACCAAAAAGTCAGACCATTACCAGAGACTACTACAAAGACTACGTCAGAGAGTAACACAGAGACTCCAGAGAGTGTGTGTACGTCCGCGCGCGCCGCGATCGATCAATTTACGGTGACGGAGCCGTTACTGAGTTGGTGGACGCGTGAGCGCACCGCGGCCAGCCTCGGCCCAGACGCGATTCCGCTGGTCCGCGAGACGGATGCCTGGCGCGACTACCTGCGCCGCGAGGGCCGCCAGCCCGCCGACCTGGCCGCCCATTGGCGCCAATGGATGCGCCACGCTATCCGCTACTACCTGCAACGCCCGCCCGCAAAGGAGCCAGTCCATGGGATCCACGTTCACGAGTATGACCCAGCAGCTGCAGAAGCTCGCGCCGCCGAGTCCCGCGCCGCCGCCGCCCAGCTCATGGCCGCTGTACGCGCGATACCCCGACCTCAGCAGGCTGCCGGCTGAGGCCCTGGCGCGGCTGGTGTGTGCGGCCTGCGGGGGCAGTGGCGTCCGGGGGCCGGCGGCGACGCCCTGCCGCCCGTGCGCGGGCTTCGGGCTCACCTGCCCGACCTGCCATAGCCAACGCTGGTTGATGGCCGCGACCGCCGATCCGGGCCGCTGGTTGCTCCTGCGCTGCCACGGCTGCCCCACGCCGGACGTGCGCCAGGCGACGATCACGGCCTTTATCGCGGCGCAGGAGGCCCTCCTGCGTGGCGAGTCCTGAGGGCGACGGGCGGCCCTCACCCTGCCCTCTCCCGTGCGCGGGCGAGGGTTCTGGCGCCAGCGCGGGACGGGGCGCGCTCGATACTCAAAACTCGTCCTGACCGCTCGTCCCCCCGGCCGGTGGCGGATATGGTATGATGGGGATGATCGAAGAGCGCGGACCAAGGAGGCCAGGTATGGTGGAACAGTTATCGGGCAATGTGGTTTGCCTCTTCCTGCGCGGCGTGCAGGAGATCAGCGGCAATCAATACCCCGTCCTGCTCAAGCGCGCCGGGTGGGAGCGCTTCGTGCAGGCCCCCCCGCCGGACGATTGGCAGCCTGCCGCGACGGGCGACGAAATGGGCCGCCTGATCGGCGGCGTGTACACGATGCTCGGCGAGCCGCTGACCCGGCTGTTCCTGCGCAACTGCGGCAACGCGTTTGCTGCCGCCTATCTGCAGACCCCCCACGGCCAGCAGATGCGGACCCAACTGGCGGGGCTGCCGGAGGCGGACCGGCTGGGCTGGGTGGTGCAGACGACCGCCGAGCAAAGCACCCGGGCGGGCGCGCCCCGCCGGGTCAGCGAAGATGCCGGGGCCTGGTATGTGGAGGCCGCGCACTGCCATATCTGTTTACATATTCGCGGCGCCCAGGCCCCGATCTGCGCCTTCACGGAGCAAAGTTACAAAGTGGTCTTCGACGCGCTCCTGGGGCGCCGGGTGCGGGTGGTCGAAGTGGAATGCATGGCCGTCGGCGCGCCCCAGTGTAAACACGCCGTCTATAAGTGATCTAACACCACCCCAGGAGGTGCCGACATGGCCATCCCGGTTTCCGGCAACGTGGCGCTGATGTACTTAACCACGCTGAAAGAGGTGGCCGGGCCGCAATACGCCGCGATCCTCCAGCGGGCCGGCTGGGGGCGCTTCCTGGACGCGCCGCCCCCCGCGGCCGATACGCCGGTCATCAGCGGGGACGAAAGCCGCCGTATGGTCGGCGTCTGCTACACTGATCGGCGGGCGGCATTACCGCGTGGACGAGATCGAGTGCGAGGCGATGGGCGCACCCAGCTGCAAATACGCCATCTACAAGCCGGCCTGACCCGCCGGGACCTGCGTAAAAGCCAGTCCGAAAATCGTGGAAAATCTCGAAGCCGCCTTAGAGCAACTCCGCAGCGTGGCCGAGGAGCTGGGCCCGGGCGGGACGCCTGGCGGCTAAAGCCGCGGCTACGCAGACGAAGCCCGCCTCCGCGGGCTCACGGGCATCCCGCCCCATCAACCTACTGATCGTTGCAGCGGTGCGACCCGATCCGGGTGCGCGGCAGCTTTTTTGCACAGGCGGCGGCCGGCGAGAGGGCGGCGCAGGAACGCACCTCTCCCCTCGCCCCTCCCCGGCGCGGGGAGGGGAAAAGACGGCGGGCCGGGCGGCGGGGCGGTCGCGGCCGGGCTCCCGCCCGTTCTCCTCCTCGCGCCGGGGAGGGGAAGAGACGACTGGACGGATGGGCGGCGGGGCCGCCGCGACTGGCCAGGCTCCCGCCCGTTCCCCTCCCCGCGCCGGGGAGGGGGCAGGGGGAGAGGTCTGCCGCCGCCCGTGCATCCGCCGCCCTACCGGGATGCAAAGTCTTGCCGAGCACCCACCCGATCCATGGGGCTTGACAACCCTACATATAATGATTGTAGATAATGATTGTAGAGCCTTGCGTACTGCGGCTGTTGCGCAATTGCGCACAGGGTCTATCTCCAGGTTGCTGACCAATCGAATCCGTCACGAAAGGATGGCGTATGGCCGCCGCGCACGAGAACGGATCGCGGGCCGCTGAGTCCAGGACTGCCGCCCCGCACGAGGCCGGGTTGGTCGATCCGCCGGCGGGTCTGCTGGCCCTGCCGACCCCGGCGCTCGGCCCGCTCCTCGGCCATCCCAATATCGGCGGGCACGGCAACGGGCCGGTGCGCCGGGCGGCGATCCAACGTCTACAGCAGACGGGCGGCAACCGGGCGACGACGCGGATCTTGCAGCGCCGGGCCGGGCCCGGCCTGCCCGCCCCCGTGCAGGACCAGATGGAAGAGGCCTTCCAGACCGATTTCTCCGATGTGACGGTCCACGCCGATTCGCCCGCCGCCGACGCGATCCACGCGCGTGCCTACACCGAAGGCCGCACCATCCATTTCGCGCCCGGCCAGTACCAGCCGCAGACCGGGAGCGGCCAGGAATTGATCGGCCACGAGCTGGCCCACGTGGTCCAGCAGCGCGGCGGCGCGGTCTCCCCGACGGTGCAGGCGGGCGGCTGGGCGGTGAACGAAGAGAGCGGGCTGGAAGGCGCGGCGGCGGCGGCGGGGCGGCAGGCCGCCGCCGGCCGGCCCGCCGGCCTGGCCGCGCCCGGCCCCGGTGTCCAGCGCAGCGCCGCGCCGGTGGTCCAGCGCGCGGGCGACAAGCTCGCCCTGACCTTTGAGGCGCTGACCGTGCTGCACGGGGAGGCCAAGGATCTGCAAGAGGGCGTCAAGAACATCTACGAAAAGCATAAACAGGTCAAGAAGGCGGCGCGCGCCAAGCTGGGCGCGGATTATAAGAAGGGATCGGAGAATCTGACAGAGCGGCAGGATTTCCTCATTGCCGTCACCTACCATAAGCTGGCAACCAAGCTGAACGTCGCCCACACGCTGACGCTGGACGCGGAGACGATCCCGGTGAGCGCGCTGGCCGACAAGGATGCGTTGATCATCGAGGGGGAAACGCTGGCGACGACGCTTGCCGGGCAACTCGGTGCCCTGATCCAAGACCGCACCGCGCTGCTGGTGAGCAAGGACCTGGACAAGAAGCGCGCCAGCCTGGAAAAGGCCATCGGCACGCAGGTGCCCCTGGAGGTGGAAGCGGGCGAGCACAAGCCCTACATTGAGGCCCGCGTGAAGGCGCGCCTGACGGCCCGCTTGAACGAAACCTACAGCGGGCTGAACCTGCCGGCACCGCCGGGTAAGGCCCCGCCCGAGCCGCAGAGCGCCTACAAGGCGCTCATGGGGCGGGTTATGGGCAAGGCCCGCAAGGAGATCTGGACCGCGCTCAACGTGGTGGAAAAGGTGAACGCTGAGGTCCCGACACCGAATGAAGCGTTGCGCCCGTTCATCGTCTACAAAATCCGTACCGACATCCTGAAGGAAGTGAATGTGCCGGCGGTCAAGGCACCTAACGAGGATCTGCTGGCCGACCTCGAGCGCAAAGTGGACACGCTTGTCACCAAGTTCGAGAAGAACCTGGCCGGCGAGGGCCAGGAGGCCGCCCAGTTGCACGGGCGCATCCATAAAGGCGAGATCGATGCGGGCAAGGTCAAGATCTATGCGAAAGAACACGCGCGGCACCACCTGGCGGATCCGATCGTCCAGAAGTACGAAAAAGGCTACATGGAAAGTGGCCTGAGCCTCCAGGCGATGATCCGGGAGTGGGCGAAGTTTACCAAACAGCGCGGTTACTATCTCCATACGCTCGACAGCGGCAGCAGCCTGGAACTGAGCGTACGCAAGAAGGACCCCCAGGACGCGCCCGCAGTGAAGATCGCGACGGTTTATGCGGATGACCACCGTTTCGAGAAGTCCTCAGTGGTTCTGCTGCCGAGCGGGGAAACGCGCGATGTCTTTAAGCAGCGGGAATCGGGCAAGGAATACGTCCAGGACGTGGAGGACATCTTCGTGCCGCGGCATGTGCGCCGCGCCCTGAACGAGTACGACAACCCGAACAAGGGCGCGGATGGCGTCCATATCAAGGCCGACGCGCGCAAGAAGAAGGACAGCGATAAGACCTGGGGGGAGATCGCCGAGACCCTGCCCGGTATGTCGAAGAAGGAACGCGATCTGGAGGTCTGGAAGCACCAGCGCCAGAAGGAACTGCAAGGCGGCAGCCCCTTCGTTTCGACCACAACGACCAAGCACGACATCTTCGGCGCGACGGCCACAAATTTCGAGAGCGAGCACGGCAAGGCCGAGATTGACCTGGCGAAGATCGCCAAGAACCGCGTGCTGGATACCCACGCGGCCAAAGCCTACAAGCGTATCACCGGGGTGGACAAGCCCGATCCCTTCCTGCCCTTCAAGGAGGGAGACATTGACGTGGAGCGCAATTCGGCGGCGCGCGACGCGATGCGCACCCGCGAACTGGTCATCATCGGTGAGGTGCCGCTGGAGGCGATTGTCGGGGTGAGCCAGAAGGATGTCGGGGGCCGCGTGGACTACGTCAAGGACCTGGCTTCGGGCAAATTCAAGCGCCCGTGATCGGCGCGCCGCGCGGGCGGGGGCGCTCCGTGGAGTTGGATCGCCTGCCGGCCGCCGGCTATCTGCGGTGGAGCACCGATCCAACGTCCTGAGTCGAAAGTCCTGCGTGGAAAGTGCTGCCCGCTGCCCGCTGCCCGCGCGTCGAGCACCCTCGCCCGCGCACGGGAGAGGGCAGGGTGAGGGCCTCCATCCGCGCGCACGTCAGCCGCCGCGAGCGACTCGGCTGGGGTAGGAGCGGGTCTCAGACCCGCTTGGGGGGCCGCGTGCGGGTCGGGGCCGGGGCCGCTGAGGGGCTGGGCGGCTCGTCCACAGGGGGGTCTGAGACCCGCCCCATGCCGATCAACCTAAGCAAGCAGCAGGGTCCTGGGGCGGGACGCCTAGCGGCTAAAGCCGCGGCTACGGGTCCGAAGCCCGCCTGCGCGGGCTGACGGTGGTCCTTAGGGGACGGCTGGGGCGGGTCGCTACACCTTGTCTCCTAGCAGCCCCAGTCGCTTAGGTTGATGGGCATGGGGCAGGGATCGGGTGGGCGGCGGGCGACGGGCGGCCCTCACCCTGCCCTCTCCCGGGCGCGGGCGAGGGTTCTGGCGCCAGCGCGGGGCGCGGCCGATCGGGCGGCCGCGCCCAATGGTCGGGCGGTTGATGCGTATAGGGCACGGCCCGCCGTGCCCATCAACCTACTGCCGGATCAAGCCAGCTATGGGGGAATGAGGAGTGAGCACCCCCAGGGGCGAACGGGTCGCGCCCCGCCGTTCGCCCCTGGGGGTGCTCACTCTTCGGGACGGAACCCCAACCGGTCGCC
>DATGEF010000291.1:0-17351 GCA_035310405.1 Chloroflexia bacterium
GCGCGGGCGTACACACACTCTCTGGAGTCTCTGTGTTACTCTCTGACGTAGTCTTTGTAGTAGTCTCTGGTAATGGTGGTTCAAATCCGGCACATGGTCTGCCATTTTCGGCACCCGGCCTGCTACTTTCGGCAGAGGATCGTCCATTTTGGACAGACCAATTGCCATTTTGGACAGACCAATTGCCCGTTTCGACAGGTGGGCTGTTGATGGCGGCAGGTGGGCTGTCGGTTTCAACAGGCGGGCTGCTGATGGCGACAGGTGGGCTGCTGATGGCGGCAGGTGGGCTGTTGGTGGCGGCAGGTGGGCTGTTGGTGGCGGCAGGCGGGCTGCTGATGGCGGCAGACCCGAGCGGCACGCCGAGCGCGGCCACCGCCGCGTAGTCGATGGTGTACCAGAGGGTGCGGTCGTTCGGCCGTGCATTGTAGGTGGCCGTGCGGATCAGGCCTTGCGCCCGCAAGCGCAGCAAGACCCGGCGCAGCGCGGAGACGCTCCAGAAAGGCAGCTGCACCCGCCACTCGGCATAGGAATTATAGATCCAGAGGGCGCCGTCGCGGGGCTTGCCCGCCGTGCGCAGCCAGTAATGGATCTGCTGGAGCATAAGCGCCTCGGGCAGCCCGATCGCCGCCGCCAGCTGCGGCAGCACGAGCAGCGGCGCCTCGTCGACCAGGAGCTTGCTCCCCGCCGGGTCCGGGATCGCGGACATAACACCCCTCCTCATGGCTAGCACTATCCCTTGCGCTACAATCTGTTGCCCAACTGCGCATTATAGCACACTGGCGCCGGAAAGTCAAGCCTTTTGCTCACTAAATTGCTACGAGTTTTAGCGAGACGGACCGCCCTTGACAAAGGCGAACGAATGTCCTATGGTTAGAGGACGGGATGGCGGGAACAGGCGCTAACACGCTGACGGAGGGCGAGGGTGCGGGTCACGGCGCTGGCGAGCGGCAGCTCGGGCAACGCGTTTCTGGTCGAGGTCGGGACCACGAGTGTGCTGCTGGATGCGGGACTCCCGGGGCCGGCCCTGGAGCGCTATCTCTGGCAGCGCGGGGTGGCGGCGGCCGATCTCTCGGCGATTTTCGTCAGCCATGAGCATATCGACCATCTCCGGGGCGTGGGTGCGCTGGCGCGCCGCCACGGGATTCCGGTCGTCGCCAATGCGGCGACGCTGCGCGCCGGGGCCGCCCTGCTGGGCCCCTTGCCTGAGCCGGTCCTCTTGCCGGTCGGGGGGGCCTGCCAGGCGGGCCCGATCCAGGTACGGACCTTCCCGCTCTCGCATGACGCGGCCGAGACGGTCGGGTTCTGGGTGCAGGCCGAAGGCGCGCACGCCTGTATCTGCACCGATCTGGGCTTGCCCACGGCGGCCCTGACCGCGCCGCTGGCCGCCGCCGATCTGCTGGTGCTCGAAGCCAACCATGATCTGGATCGCCTCTGGGCCGGCCCTTACCCCCCGGCGCTCAAGGCCCGCATCGCCGGCCCGCGCGGCCACCTGGCCAATGTCGATGCCGCGCGCCTGGTGCTGGATCTGGCCCGCGACCCCCGGCCGCGCACCATCTGGCTCGCGCATCTCTCCGCGACGAACAACACCCCCCGGCTGGCCTATGAGGCCGTGGCGGCTCCGCTGGCCCAGGCCGGCTACCACCACTACATGGTCGCGGTCGCCGGCCGGGACCGGCCAAGCCTGGTCTGGGACAGTGTGGTGGCTCCCGCCGCGCGACCCGCCCCGCCGCAGCCGGCGCTCAGGGCGTGATCCGGACGATCGGCGCGTCCCAGTCCTGAAAGCGCTCCTCATACCCGGTGGCGATCAGGCGGTAGACCCGGCCATCCGCCGCCCCAAACCAGATCGTGACGAAGCTGCCCCCCGCCACTTTATAGCGGTCCAGGTCCGGAGTCTCGACGAGGAAATAGGCAGCCCGCCAGCACGCCCGCCCATCCAGGCTGACGCCGGCGACCGGCCCGGCGGGCTGGGCGGCCGCCCCGATCGCCGTCCAGACCTGGGCCAGGGTCGCCTCGGGACTCTGGCCCGGCGGCAGGGGGGTCCAGCCGGCCGGCTGGTGCTGATAGGCGCGATCGCCCTGGACCAGGACGTCCTGCTGGGTGTCCGGGCGGATGAGGGCGAGATGCAAGTAGTCCGGGGCGGCCCATTCGCCCTGGCCGAGCTTCGTAATCAGGAGCCGGACGCTCCGGGCGGCCTGCCAGTGCTGGACGGCCGCGGTCAGCAACGCCGCCGGCGCCGGGGCCGGGCCTAACCCGGCCGGCGGGGGCGCCGCGGGGATCGGCGGCGGGAGGGCCGGCAGCTGCGCCGCCGCCGGGCTGCGCAGCCACGCCTGAAAGTCGCGCTCCAGGGCCGCCCGGTCCGGGATCTGCGCCCGCAGGGTCAGGCCCGCGGGATCGAGGTAGGCCGTCAACCGGCGATACGCGGCCAGCCCGTCCCGGGCAATCAGGAATTGGGCGAACGCGCCGGCCTCCAGCGCGAGGGGCCGGACCGCCGGATCGTCGATAAAGACGCTGTACTCGGCCTTGCCGAAGCCTTTGAAGCGCAGCGCGGTGTCCAACGGGGTATAGGTGGCGCTGCCCAGGAACCCGGCCACTTGCTGGCCGGCCGGGACGCCATAGAGCGGCCAGGGCTGCGCGCCCGCGAACAGCATAGTGCAATAAACCGCCAGCCCTTCTTCGAGAAAGGGGTAGCCGGTGTAGCTGGTAAAGATATGGGTCAGGGCGTGGGGGACCTGGTCGGCATACGCTTGCGGGCTGGGCCGGCGATAGAGCACGATCCCCGAGTTGGTTTCCCAGGCGCGCTGCAGGTCATGCTCGAATTGGACCGGGATGGTATAGCTGGGTGCCTCGCCCAGCAGGGCTGCCAGGTGGTCATAGGTGGTTTCGAGCGCCGCCACCACGGCCGGCAGGCTCGCGACATCTTCGCGATCGCCGGCCAGGTAGCGGATGCGGAAATGCGGCACATCGACCGTGGCCACGATCTGCCCCTGGGCCAGCAGCGTCGGCTCGGGCGTGACCGGGTAGTGCAGGTCCGGGAGCGGCAACGCGGCGTCGGGCGTGGGCACCGCCGTGGGGGCGGGGTCGAGACACGCGGCCAGCACGAGCAGGCCCACCGGCACCCAGGCCCAGCGGCGGGCGGGGCGCACGGCTACCGGGGCTCCGCCAGGACCAGGGCCGGGCGGGCCGTCTGGACCTGGTAGAGGGTGAACAGCTGCGACAGACCTTTCAGGGTCGTCTGGAAAGAGTCGACCCGCTGCCCCGCCAGCAGCTCCTGGACGCCCGGGTCCTCATACACCCGGTCGGTGAGCACAAGATCGGCCCCCTGGCTCGTCGCCTGGACCCGGGAGGCAATATTCACCGTCGAGCCGAAGTAGTCCAGCACGTCGTTGGCGTTGATGGCGATGCAGGGCCCGCGATGCAGGCCTAGCTTGACGCATAAGGGATTGTCCCCGGCGCCCGTATTATAGTGCGCGATCCCGGCCTGGATGGCCAGGCCGGCCGCCACGGCGTCGGCCGGGACGCTGAACACCGCCATCACGGCGTCGCCGATCGTCTTGACGATCGCGCCGTTGTGGGCGGCGATCGCCTCGCGCATGATCACGAAATGGTCGCGCACCCGGGCGAAGGCGGAGGAGTCGCCGACCCGGTCATAGAGCATGGTCGAATCTTTGAGGTCGCTGAAGAGCACGGTCAGGCTGCGCAGCGACACGCCGATCCCCGGGGCCAGGACCTGGGAGGAGAACATGTCGCGGAACTCCTGGATCGCGGTGACCTGGGCCGCGCTGACCCCGTCGCCGGCCCAGGCCTGCTTTTCCAGGATCACCAGCAGCTCTTCGGGCGTGGTGTTTTCGAACCACAGCTCGGCGTCGGGCGCGGTACTGGGGTCGCCGGGCGGCGATTCTACGGCGCCGGCCAGGAACCGGTAGCGTTGCGGCGTGCGCGCGCCGGCCGGCGTAATGCGCAGGTGGCCCCGCTCCGGCCGTTGGCGGGTGCGCCAGCGGTAGACCCCCGGGGCGAGCCCGGGGACCAGGACCTGGGTGGTGCCGGGGGCCAGCCGGAACTGGGCCACGATATGTCGGGTCTGATACGGGGCCGCGATACAAAAAACCGCGCTATAGATCTCCCGGACCGCGCTGTTGACCGTAAAGCGCAGCTCCACGTATTCGTCGAAATTGACGTCATAGCGGATATTGCAGGTGTCGCAATGGGCGTCGCCGGCCAGATCGGTCAGGTTGCCGACCGTGGCCTTGGCGACCCGGCAGTTGGGGCAGAGCACATCCCAGTGCAGGTCCAGCAGGCCGGCGCGAGTGGCATAGAGGAACAGGCGCAACCCCGCCAGGCGCGGGATGCCCCAGCGATCGGCCAGGGCGAAAGGCCGCATGTCTTTTACTTCGTCGTCCAGCCCGGTGGTCAGGTGGTTGACGAGGCGATTGATATGAGCGGGGGGCAGCCCGGTGGCCCGTAGATCGCGTGTGTAGAGCTCAAGGGCGCCGGCGCGCACCGCCGAGCGGAGGGCGGGCGGGAACAGCGTCGGCTCCTGGGCGCGATAGCGGCTTTCCAGCTTGCGGTAGACCGCGACGATGCGGGTGAGCGTGTACACGCCAAAGACCAAGACGGCGCCGAGGCGGCCCAGGATATTGCGGGGCAGCACTTCGACCACCAGGTCGAGCTGGGTGTGCTCGGGGTCGAGGGCGGCGAGGCTGGTCGTGATCGTGATCCAGCGCACCGGCACCCCCTCGAAGATGCGATGTACGCGCCAGTAGCGGTTCTCGACCCATTCGAAGGGTAATTCGTACCAATGGACGGGAACGCCCAGCAGCCGCGCATCGGCCCGCAGCGCCGAGCGGCCCCCGGGCTCGTGGCTCATCGTGAACCGCGCGGCCGGCAGCCCGGCCAGCCGCTCGACGCGGTCGGTCATCGTCGCCGCCTGGAAGAAGGCGGCGACGGGCATCTGGATAATGAGCTTGCGGCTTAAGCGTACGGGTTGCGCCATGCGGATCTCTTCCGGTGAGGCCGGGTGCCGGCCATCCCGGGGGCGGGCGGAGCCTCTTAACTAATCACGCATGGCGGGCGCGCCCAGATCTATGCCCCGGCGGGCGTACCGCGGCGCAACGGCAACCAGACGGTAAACGTGCTGCCCTGGCCTTCCACACTGGCGACCTCGACCCGGCCCCCGTGCAAGGTCATAATTTCCCGGACCACATACAGGCCCACCCCCATGCCGCTGATGCCGGGAGCGGCCGCGTTTTCCGCCCGGTAAAAGCGGGTGAAGAGCCGGGGTTGCGCCGCCGCCGGGATGCCAATCCCGTGGTCGGTGACGCTGATCGTGGCCAGCCGCTCTTCCGCCGCGACCCGCACGGCCAGGGCGCCGCCGCGCGGGCTATACTTGATCGCGTTCTGCAGCAGGTTATATAGCACTTGCTCTAGGCGCAGCTCATCGCCGGTGACCAGCAGGGGGTTCTCCGGGATGCTGGTGGTGAGCGTATGCCGCTCGAAGGCAGTACCCATCTCCTCGACGACCCGGCGGGCCAGCGCCGCGAGGTCGACCACCTGCCGCTCGATCGTGAGCTGGCCGGTCTGCAGGCGCGACAGATCCAGCAGGGAAATGATCAGGCGATGCAGGCGCAGCGTTTGCTGCACGAGAATGCGCAGCGTCCGGACATCGCGCGGGTTCAAGAAGCCGTCCGCGGCGTCCCGGCGCTGCAAGAGCTGCGCGGCGCCGAGGATCGAGGTCATCGGCGTCTTGAGCTCGTGGGCGGCGATCGAGAGAAAATGGTCCCGGATGCGCAGCGCCTGCTGGGCCTCCCGGGTGCGCTCCTCGACCATCGACTCCAGCTCCGCGGCATGGCGCTCCAGGGCCGCCTGCTGCGCGGCGACCTGGCGGCGGAGCTGGCGGACCTGGAGCGCGCGCCCGAGCGAGGCGACGAGGTACTCCCGGTCGAGCGGTTTGTGGATAAAATCATAAGCGCCGCCCCGCAACGCCTGGATCGCCGTTTCGGGCTCGTCATACGCCGTCATCAGCAGCATGGGCGTGTCCGGCGCCTGGGCGCGCAACTGGACCAGTAATTCCAGGCCGTCCATCTCCGGCATTTTAATGTCGCTGATGATGGCGTCATAATCGGTCTGGCTCGCCTGGGCCAGCGCCGCCGCGGCGCCCTGGGCCGTATCGACCGCCAGGTCCTCCATGTAGGCCGCCAGCATTTTCGGGATGGCATGGAGCATAAACGGATCGTCGTCGACGACCAATACCCGGAAAGTGCCCACAGCGCGCCTTTCCCCGGCCCCGCGGCCGGCCACCAGGAGCCCGGCGCCTGTGGCCGTGGCGCCGGGAGACAGGGAGCCCCCGTCTGCGGGAGCAAGCGGCGGCCATGGGCAGCATTATAGCACAAGTCCGCCGCGGCCGTGCGCCACCAGCCAGCGGGCGCGCTGCTCGCGCGCCACGGCCGGGTCGCTGGGCTGGTAGGTGGCGAGAAACGCCGCTTTGGCCGCGCCAAAGGTGCCGGCGAGGATACTCTGCCGGATCTCGTCCGCCAGCCGCACCAGGAAGCGCACATTATGGATGCTGTTCAAGCGGTACGCCAGCAGCTCCTTGGTGCGGAAGAGGTGATGGATGTAGGCCAGCGAGAAATTCCGGCAGGTCCAGCAATCACAGCCCGGCTCGATCGGCGTATCCTGGCGGGCGAAGCGCGGGCTCTTGACCGGCAGGCGGCCGGCGCGGGTCAGCAGGGCGCCGTTGCGCGCCAGCCGCGTCGGCAGCACGCAGTCGACCATGTCAATCCCACGATCGACGACCTCCCAGAGATCCTCCGGCGAGCCGACGCCCATCAGGTAGCGCGGCTTCGTGGCCGGCAGCAGCGGGGTGGTCACTTCGAGCATCGCATGCATCAGGGCTTTCGGCTCGCCCACGCTTAAGCCACCCACGGCGTAGCCCGGGAAGTCCAGGTCGGCCAGGTACGTCGCGCTCTCCTGGCGCAGCCCGGGAAACACGCCCCCCTGGACAATCGCGAACAGCGCCTGGCCGGTCGCGCCGTGGGCCTGCCGGCACCGCGCGGCCCAGGCGTGCGTGCGGCGGAGCGCCTGCCGATTATAGGCTTCGTCACTCGGGTAGGGCGTGCACTCGTCCAGCACCATGATGATATCGGCGCCGATCTGCTCCTGCAAGGCCATAACCCGTTCCGGTGTAAAATAGTGGCGGGAGCCGTCGATATGGGAGCGGAACGTCACCCCGTCGTCGTCGATCTTGCGGTTGTGGCTGAGGCTGAAGACCTGAAAGCCGCCGCTGTCGGTGAGCAGCGGCCGGTCCCAGCGCATGAAGTGGTGCAGCCCGCCCAGCGCGGCGATCGTCTCGGCGCCCGGCCGCAGGTAGAGGTGATAGGTATTGCTCAGCACACAGGTCGCCCCCAGCGTGCGCAGATCGTCGGGGCCGAGCGCTTTCACCGCGGCCTGCGTGCCGACCGGCATGAACAGGGGCGTCAAGCAGGGGCCGTGCGCCGTTGCGAGCCGGCCCGCGCGGGCCGCGCTGCCGGGGATGGTCGCTTCGACCTGAAAGCCAAAGGTCGCCGATTCAGTCATGAGGTCAGATCCTGTCTATGGAACTCTCGGTCATCGTCGTGTTAGCGCTGGCGGCCCTGCTGCACGCCACCTGGAACCTGCTGGCGAAACGGAGCCAGGATCCGCCGGTGTTTCTCTGGCTGGCGCTGGTGGTCGTCTGTGTCGCCGGGGCGCTGCCTTTCCTGGCCGGGTACCGCCCGGTGCCCGCGGCCGGGCTGGGGGCCGTCGGCGTCTCCGGGGTGCTGGAGGCCCTCTACTTTATGCTCCTGGGCGGCGCCTACCAGCGGGGCGACATGGCGCTGGTCTATCCCCTGGCCCGCGGGTCGGCCATCGTGTTCGTGACCCTCTTTGCCGCCGGCTTTTTGGGTGAAAGTGTGCCCCCCGGCGGCCTGGCCGGGATCGGCCTGATCGTCGCGGGGATCTACACCCTCCATCTGCGGTCGTTTGCCTGGTCCGGGTTGGCGGCGCCGATCCGCTCCCTCCGCGATCGGTCCTCGCAGCTGGCGGTGCTGACGGGCGTGATGATCGCCAGCTACTCGGCGGTGGACAAGGTGGGCGTCCGCTATATCGACCCGGTCCACTATATCTACCTGATCTTCCTAGCGGCCACGATCTGCTTCACCCCGTACATCCTGGCGACGCGCGCGTCCCTCATTATACCGGAATGGCGGCGGAATCGGGGCCCGATCCTGGGGGTGGCGGCCCTCTACCTGCTGACCTATGGGCTCGTCCTCTGGGCGCTGACGACCAGCAAGGTCAGCTACGTGTCGTCCGTGCGCGAGATCGGGATCGTCTTTGCCGCCCTGCTCGGCGCCTTTGTGCTCCGGGAGCCCTTTGGCCGGCAAAAGATCCTGGGCGCCGGCCTGATCTTTGCGGGCATCGTCGCCATCGGGCTCGTGCGTTAGGCGCCGTTGCCGGCGGGAGGCGCCGGCGCCTCCATCACGATCTGCTACCGGCGAGCGGCAAGGCGTGTCTCACTTGGATGGGGCGGCAATCGTCGGTGGGTCGCCCGTGGGGATGGGCACGGGGGTAACCGGCGGACGCGTCGGTAACGGCGTCTCATACGGCACGGTCGGGCGCGGGGGGGTGAACGACGGGCCCACGCCCCGCGCGATATCGCCATAGTGCGTGGTCCGCGGCTGGCGCGTGGGACACACCGGCACCGCATCCTTCCCATCATCCGGCAGGGAATAATCCTGGAGGGCTTCCCGGTAGGGGCCGCCGGTTTTGGACATGACTTCCAGGATAGGCCCGCCGGCCCAGACATCCATAACCACGGCAATGTAATGCACCCGCTCCCGTGTCATGGTGAGCGATGGTCCATGATCCTCGAAGTCGCCCTTGAGGATGACTAACATAAGCGGCGGATCCTCGATAGCGGCGAGGTCAGGGATGCACTCATGGATCAGCGCAGGCGCTTCGTCCCGCTGGATCGGGCGGGCAAGCAGGGCCTGCGGCGTTCCACTCAGGGTGCGGGCGAGTGCTGGAAGGATATCGTTTAATACGTACTGGCCCACCTCCGGGGAGGACTTCCCTAGCAGGTTAGCGGGGCTGAGGGGGATCGGGGTGCCGTCGGTACGCCGTGGCACGTCCGTATTGGCGGCCCCGGGCGTATAGCTGTCGCAGGAGGTAAGGAAGAGCGCCAGTACGGTGGCACCCAAGCTCAACCCTATGCTTGACACCTGCCGTCGCGTACTCAACTAATGACCTCCTAGTGCAGGTTCCGGCAACCGGTTGGGGTTCCGTAGCGAGGAGTGAGCACCCCCAGGTGCGAACGGCGGGGCGCGACCCGTTCGCACCTGGGGGTGCTCACTCCTCATTCCCCCATCGCTGGCTTGATCCGGCACTAGACTTTCCTCCCCACTGTCACGCCCTGCTACCCACCGCCGCCACGGCCGCGCCACCCTCCCGCCAACCTACACCCCGTATCCCACGGCGGCCAGGGCGAGGGCGATCTCTTCGCCCACCCAGGCATCCGGCTCGATCGGGCCGCGGGCGAGGAGCGCGGCCCGCGCGTCCGGCCCGCCGATGCGCCCCAGGGCCCAGGCCGCATGGCCGCGGACCAGCGCCGGCTCGCCGTGGAGCGCGTCCACCAGCGCGGGGACGGCCACCGGGTCGCCCAGGTTGCCGAGCGCCACACAGACGTTGCGCCGCAAGCCGGCCCACTTCGCGCGGCGGATCGGGCTGCCCCGGAAGCGCTCGCGGAATTGTTCCTCGCTCAGGGCCAGCAGGGGAATCAGGGCCGGGCTGGCGCCGACCGCGGGGCGCGGCCGGAACGCCGCATGGTCGGGGGGCGGCCGCCGCGCGTTGACCGGGCAGACATCCTGGCAGAGGTCGCAGCCGAAGATCCAGTTGCCGACCAGCGGGCGCAGCTCGCGCGGGATAGGGCCCCGCAGCTCGATGGTCAGGTAGGAGATACAGCGGTCGTTGTCGATCACGCCGGGTGCGACGATGGCCCCGGTGGGGCAGGCGGGCATACAGCGGGTGCAGCTGCCACAGTGCGTGCGCAGCGGCGCATCGGGCGGCAGCTCGACGTCGAGCAAGAGCTCGCCCAGCAGCACCCAGGAGCCGAACTCGTGGGTCAGCAGGTTGCTGTTCTTGCCGTACCAGCCCAGCCCGGCCCGCTGGGCGACGGCGCGGTCGGTAATGCGGGCGGTGTCGACCAGGGTGCGGCGATCCACGGGCCGCCCCAGCTGGGCTTCGACAAAGGCGTGCAACGCCTGGAGCTTCGCCTGGAACACGTCGTGGTAATCCTGGCCCCAGGCGTACCGCGCGATCCGGCCATGCGGCGCGCCCGGCTGCGTCGCATCGGGCTCCCCGGGGGTGAGATAGCTGATGCCGAGGGCGACGATGCTGCGCACCGCCGGCATCAGGTTGGCCGGGTCGGCGGCGACCGTGGCCCGCGCATGCGTGAACCAGGGCAGCCCCGCGTAATAGCCGGCGGCGATCCGCTCGTGGAGCACCTGGCTGGTCTGGGGAAAGGCGTCCGCCGTGGTGACCCGGACCAGATCGAAGCCCAGTGCCCGGGCCTCGGCGAGGATCGCCGCTTTTAAGGCGGCCGGGCTCACGGGATCAGCGCCCGGGCGACGGTCAGGCCGATCGCCGCCCGGTCGTGGCGCAACCGGGCGGCCAATTCGCGCCGGGTATCGCCGGTCAGGGGGCGACCTGGACGACGAAGTCGGCGGTGACGACCTGGCCGTGGTAGAGGAATTGCAGCCAGAGCTTATCGAGCCCCGGCTTGCCGAATTTGGCCGCGAACGTCAGGTCCGGCCCACTGGCGGAGTCGGCGGATTCGCGGGCCAGCAGGTGATCAAAGTCGGCGCCATCGGCGCTGATGCTGAAGAGATGGCCCGCCGCGCCGTCGAACGGCGCCAGATCGCGCACCGCCGCGCCGCCGGTCGTGAGCGTGTAATGGAGCACGGCCGGCTGCCCGGCGCGGAGCGGCCCGCCCGTATCCAGCGTGACGTCCACGCCGTAGAACGCGTTGCGCAGGCTGCTGCTCGGCACTAAGGGGGCCGGCTGCTCCAGCGACGGCGGGTTATTGCCGAAGCTGATCGTATGCCGGTAGACCAGCGGCTCGGTCGGCGTATAGGCGGAGGTAAACTCCGCATAGAGGCGGTAGGAGTCCGGCACGTCCAAGCGCAGGTTGACCGGGTAGGCGCCGCCGACGGGACCCACGGCTTCCCCGGTGCGGAACCAGGTCAGATCGTGGTTCACGAGCGTGGTATGTACCGTCCGGGCGCCCACCAGCGGCAGATTCGTGACTTGCTTGCCGGTGGGATCGGTAAAAGTATAGTTGAATGTCGCTTTTTGCCCGATCTGCAAGCTCGGCGGATCCGTGCGCACCGTGACCGTATACTTACCGGCCGGGCCCGGATTGTTGCCCTCGATCGTGGGCCCGTTGCAGGCGGCCAACCCAAGCAGGATGATCGCGAGCACGGCGCCTCGCACGGGGCGCCCGGCGGCCGCCCGGGGCCCCCTGACGGACGGAACAAATACGCGGCCTCGCATAGATCTCCTCTCTTTACCTCCCAGTAGCCGCCAGGTCCCCGGCAGCGGCGTAGCGCCCAATAATGCCCAGCAAGCGTGGCTCCATGGCGGGTGGCAGGTGCGCCAGGTCAAAAAACCCGTAATCGGCGATTTCGGCGTTGGGCCGGAACTGCCCTCCGCCGGCGCGGCACAGGTAAAAGACCTCGATCAATAAGCGGCTGGGATGGGTCTCGACACCCAGCAAGCGCACGACCTGCACAGCGAGCCCAGCCTCTTCGCGGGTCTCGCGGACGGCGGCCTGCACGGTCGTCTCGCCCCGGCTCAAGCCGCCCCCGGGCAGGCCCCAGGGGTAGCGCCCCTTGTAGGTATGCTGGAGCAGCAACAACCGGCCCTGGCGATCGATCACCACCGCCTGCACGCCCACTGCATATTTCGTACCCAGCACCCAATAGAGCGCCGAGCGCATCCGGAAGGTGAGCGGTAATCCACTCCACACCCGCAGCAGGAACCCCTTCAGCACCTCGGACCGATCCGTCCACACGGCTTGCAGTATACCGCAATCGCGCGCAATCGGCAATCGGTCGGCAGTAGGCAGTAGGCAGTAGGCAGTCTGCCCCTCGTCTTACTGAGGAGTTCCGCCGGGCGGCGTGGGGGCGACGCCGCCCGGACGGGCTGACGACGAACCCCCGCGGCGCACCGGCGGGCGCGTGTTCGTAGTAGGCACTTTAGTGCCCGTCTCTGGCCCCCCCGACTCGATTTTGGGTTTGGGATGGCGTGGATTCCGATCCCGGATCGCCGACCCCCGACCCCTCGTCTCACTGCCTACTGCCTACTGCCTACTGCCTACTGATCACCCGTCACCCGGCGCACGACCTCGCAGCCGTTCAGGGCCATGTGATAGAGGAAGATCAGGTGGTGGAGGTCGCCGTCGTGCGGCAGGATGCCCAGTTGCTCGGCCGTGACGACGGGCAGGTCGTAGGTCTGGATGCAGTCCTCAGGCAAGATCACGCGCACCTGCTTCCCGGCCGCGTTGGCCCGCAGCTTCAGGTGCATGGCCAGCTGGTAGGTGCAGAGGTCCGTGCAATCGCCGACGACCAGGAAGGTGTCGACCGCCTGCTGCGCCGGATCGTCCAGCCAGGCATCCAGGCCCGTGCCGTGGGCGCTGCTGGTGCTGTTCTTTTCGAGCACGACGAACTCGGCGGCGAAGGGCAGGGCGCGGAAAGCCGCCACGGTTTGGGCTTCCGAGGTCCCGCGCACGCAGTGGACGCCCCACTGGGCGAACTCCGGGGCGGCGGGGTCATGGGTATCCTGGGTCAGCACGAACCGCCGCACCCCGGCCGCGTGCGCCGCCTGCATCAGCGCGACGATCGGGCGCACGATCCCGGCCACCCGGGGGCCGCTCAACGGCCCCTCATAGCAGAACCCGTTGATCATATCGACTGATACCAGGGCCGTCCGCGCCGGATCACGCACGATCGCGGCGATCGGCGCCGCCGGCAGCCGATCATACCACGCGGCCAGCCAGGCCAGGAAAGGCTGCGCCCCGTCGACCAGCGCCCGCCCGGCGCGCACCCCGGCCACCCCATCTACATCCATAGTCATGATCCCCGTCTCCCTTCGCCACTCAGGCACTATATGACACACGACCGAGCGATGTGCTACGCACCGCTTCGCGAACAGCAGTCAGCATTCAGCACTCAGGACTTTCAACTCAGGATTTCGTCAGCACTCACACTTTTAACTCAGGACTTTTAACTCAGGACTTCGTCACGGTTGGGCGCCCGCCGTGGCTCCCCACTCGTAGCGGCCCTCTTCCACGAAGCGATAGAGTTGGGCCGGCCGGTGCGCGCCGGTGACCAGGGCGTTGGGCACCGGCTCGATGACCTTGATGCGGCTTTGCAGCATCTTTTTGCTGAAATTTTGCTTGTCCAGCTCGCGGTGCAGGATGATCTGGTACGCGTTGCGCAGCTGGGTCATAGTGAAGTGCTCCGGCAAGAGCCGGAACGCAATGGGCGTCCAGTCCAGCTTGCTGCGCACCCGGCGTAAGGCCACGTCGACGATCTGGGCGTGGTCAAAGGCCAGTTCCGGCAGCTGGTAGACCGAAAACCAGCGCACCGCCGCGGCATCGGTGCCCGGGTGCAGTCGCCGGCTCACGTCAGCCGGCACGAGGGCGAAGTAGGCCACGGTGATCACGCGGGTGCGGGGGTCGCGCTCGGGCTCGCCGAACGTGTACAGCTGCTCCAGGTAGATATCCTCGCCGGCCAGGCCGGTCTCCTCGGCCAGCTCGCGCCGGGCGGTCTCGTGGATCGATTCGGCGATGCGCACGAAACCGCCGGGCAAGGCCCACATCCCGGCAAAGGGCGATTGCCCACGCTCGACGAGCAGCACCCGTAAATCGGCATCCTGGATCGTCAAGATCACCAGGTCCACCGTCACCGACGGCCGGGGGTAGCGGCCCGGATCATAGCTGGAGGGGACCGCCGGGTCCGCGGGCCGCTCCTGGGGCGGCCCTGATCGCGTCTGTTCGACCATATACCCTCCTCAATTAGTGTATTAAGTACACTTATTATAACACGCCTTGCGCACGTTGTCAAGAGTATAGATCGGCCGGCCCCTGATTGCGATATGCTATAATAGCGCGAGCAGTGATCGCTGAGTCGCGGGTGATGCGCGGGTCGGCGATCAATAGAGACGCGCCGGGAGAGACGCGACGGGAGTACGGGAGCCTGGGGGAGAAGCGCCGATGACCACGCGAGCCGCTCTGGGCGACTGGCTGCATCGAGTTACCGTCTGGCATGACGTCTACCGCTTCACCATCGACGCGATCGGCCTGCTGCTGCTGGCCGGTATGACCCTGAGCCAATGGGACATCCTCGCCCGGGCGGCCGCGACGGGTGGGCTGCCGCTCCAGATCGGCGCCGGTGGCGTGGCACTGGCGATCGGCGTCGCCGCCACGCATATCCGCATCCCGGCCGGCAATGGCGTGGTCTTCACGCCGAGTGTCGCCGCCCTCTTCGTCATCCTCTTTTTGCTCGGGCCCTGGTGGGCCGCCCTGGGGCTCCTGCTCGGCAACCTGTTGCGGCGGCGCTACTGGCGGATCTCGCTGTTCTATGGGATGCAGTGGGTGGTCGCCATTGGCGGGGCTGATGCGGTCTACCGGGCGCTGGGCGGGCACTACGGCCTCGCCGGCAGCCTGGCGACCCCGCTGGCTAACGTGGCGGCGATCGTGACCATTTTTATCCTCAACAGCGTCCTGGTCTACTGGTCGTTTCACCAGTACAATCTGATGGCCTGGCGGGATATTGCCGGCTACTTTCGCGGCGATACCATCGTCTACGGGGCCAGTGCCTTCGTCGCCTTCGCGGCCACCTATTGTCTCTACCTCCTGCGCGCCCAGGGCCTGCAGGCCCTGCCGGTCCTGGGGATTATCGCCGTGCTGGCGGCGGGCCTGGCGATCCTGGTCAACGACAACCTGCAATTACGCAGCCAGACCGAGCAATTCGCGGCCCTCACCGATCTGGCCGGTAAGCTCATCTGGAGTCCGGGCGGCGGCGAAGGCGCGCTGGGCAGCGGCGCCGGCGGGCAGCTGATCGTGCCCGACAAGCTGGCCCCCGAAGTCCGCGCCCAGCTGTTGGTGATCCTGGAATCGCTACGGGCGCTGAACGATTTTATCCGCGCCACGATCTGGATTGGGAGCCGGCCGGACGCGACGCTGCGCCAGCTGATCTGCTATACCGTGGAGCCGGGGGACCGCTGGACCCTGGTGCCGATTGACGATTGGCTGCCCCGGCCACTGCAGCCGACCAACGTCTGGCCGGGGCTCTACGCCAGCACGATCTATGGCGGTTGGGACCGCCGGGAGCTGGCGACCGGCTATGCCGAAATCGGGACGACCACCGACACCGCCTCGGTGCTGGCCACGCCGCTGATTATCGGCGACCGGCTGATCGGCATGCTGGCCCTGGAAAGCTTCCGCCATTATCATGCGCAGGGCGCCAGCGAGCGCCAGACGGACCTGATCAGCGGGCACCTGGCGCTGTTTTTGGCCCGCAGCTCGCTGGCGGCCGAGCAACAGCGGCTGGCCGCCGGCCTCGCCACGTTGCAGGCGCGCACCCGAGCCGAGAACCAGCGCTTGGCCAGCGAGATGCAGACCGCGGGGCGGATGCAGGCCCGGCTCCTGCCCGCCGAGCCGCCCATCGTGCCGGGCCTGGTGCTCGCCGCCTATTCCCAGCCGGCTATGGAAGTCGGCGGCGACTTTTATGATTACCAGGTGCTGGACGACGGCCGCCTGGGGCTGTTGATCGGCGATGCCACCGGCAAGGGGACGGCCGCCGTGATGCAGACCGCCATGGTCAAAAGCCTGTTGAGCGGCTTCTGGGAGCGGGCCGATGGCCCGGGCCACGTGTTGCAGCGCCTCAACGAAATCCTGTACGAGATCCTGCCGCACGACGGCATGACCTGCTTTTGCCTACTGATCGACCGCACCCGAGGCACGCTCACCTACGCCAACGCCGGCCATCTCTACCCTTATCGCATCCACGCCGGCACCGTCGCCTACCTGGAAGGGGGGGCCCTGCCCCTGGGCATGATCCCCCAGCTGGCCTATCCCGAGTACAGCGCCCCGTTTACGGCCGGCGACACGCTGGTTCTCTATACCGATGGGGTGGTCGAGTGCCAGGATAAAACCGGCGCCCTCTTCGGCTTCGAGCGCCTGGAGGCCATCCTCCAGGGGCCGGCCGCCAGTCCCGCCCGGCTGCAACGCCGGGTGCTCGACGCCGTCGCGGCCTTCGCGGCCCACAAGACCCTCGCCGACGACCTGAGCCTGATTATCGTGCAGCGGGACGAGTCGTCAGTCGGCAGTCGTCAGTCGCCAGTGGATATTATTCCGGCGGCTGACGACCGACGACTGACGACTAACGACCGGCGGCTGACGACTGACGACTGACGACTGACGACTGACGACTGCCGACTGACGACTGACGACTGACGATCGGCCGCTATTGACGTCCTAGCACAGATATGCTAAGATTACACTAGATGACGGTATGCACGCCGCGCTGGGGATCGGGGGTCCTCGGGCCCAGGAGCGTCCTGGGGGGAGCGCCGTGCTGACCCCTGGTATCATAGGAGAGGAGTTTACCTATCACCAAAACACTGCGGGTGAATGATCGGATCCGCGCACGCGAAGTGCGCGTGATCGACGAAAACGGCGAGCAGATGGGGATTATGTTCGCTCGCGATGCGCTGATTATGGCCCGCCAGCGCGACCTGGACCTGGTGGAAGTCGCCCCGAACGCCGTGCCCCCGGTCTGCAAAGTCATGGACTACGGCAAATTCCGCTACGAGCAGACCAAGAAAGAACGCGATTCCCGGAAGACTCAGCATAATGTCGTGATCAAGGAAGTCCGCCTCGCGCCCAATATTGACGAGCACGATCTCGACACGAAAATCAAGCAGGCGAAGCGCTTCCTGGACGAAGGCGACAAAGTCAAGCTCACCGTCCAATTCCATGGCCGGCAGCTCACCCATACGGACCGGGGCCGGGACTTGCTGGCCCAGGTTTCCGATCTGCTGCAAAATGAGGTGCTCATCGAGCAGGCGCCGAAGATGGAAGGCAAGAAGATGAGCATGCTCCTGGCCCATAAGCCGGTGCCGGTCGTCCGCCCGCCGCGCCCTCGCCGCACCGAAGGCGACGCTGCCGTCCCGGACGATGGCGCGCCCAAGCCCGCGGCGCCCCCGGGACAAGCCCCCGCCGCCGCAGCCCCAGTGGCCGCGGCGGCCGCGCCGCCCGCCGCGCCGGCCCCGGTCCCGGC
>DATGEF010000292.1:0-5728 GCA_035310405.1 Chloroflexia bacterium
CCCACCCGCACGCCGAGCCCGAGCGTAACCCCGCCGCCCACCAATACCCTGCCGCCGACGACCACACCCCCGCCGACGACCACACCCTTGCCGACGACCACGCCCTTGCCCACCGGCACCGGCGTGCCGACCACCCCCAGCCCGACGATCACCCCGGGCGGGCCGACGTTCACTCCCCAGCCCACGGCGACCCCCTGTGATCCCCACTTCAGCGATGTGCAGCAAAGCGACTATTTTTACGTCCCGGTGCGCTATCTGTACTGCATCGGCGCGATCAGCGGCTATGCCGACGGCACGTTCAGACCCTACAGCGCGACCACGCGCTCACAGCTCGTCAAAATGGTTGTGCTCGCCCGCGGCTTCCCCCTGGTCCGGCCCGCGACCCCGACCTTCAGTGATGTCCCGGCCAGCCAGCCGTTCTACCCCTATATCGAAACCGCCGCCCAGCACGGCATTATCAGCGGCTACGCGGACGGCACTTTCCAGCCCTACGGCAGCGTGACCCGCGGCCAGACCTGTAAAGTCGTCGTCGTGGCCGCCAGCTGGACGCTCGTCACGCCGGCCACCCCGACGTTCAGCGATGTCGGCCCGGGCAACCCGTATTATACCTATGTGGAGACGGCCTACCGGCATAACATTATCGTCGGCTATAGCGACGGCACTTTCCGCTGGGGCAACGACGCCACCCGCGGCCAGCTCAGTAAAGTCGTGGTCCTATCGGTCACCTTGCCACCGCAATAAGATCCTGGGGGCGCCCCGGTCCGATGCCCGCGCGACCGATTCGCGCGCTAGAGAGAGGAGCGACGCCATGCGCCGTATCGTCGGCTGGTTCTTCGTGATCGGGGCCGCGCTGGCCCTCGGGATCGGACTGCTGCTGGGGGGCGCGCGCCCCGCGCCAGCCGCCGCCCGCCTGGCCCCGGCCCCGCCGGCCCCGGTGCTGGCGCCGCGCCCGCTGGCGGCCAGCGTGCCGCTGACGCTCTGTGGCCAGCTCGCCTTTAGCCAGCCGTCCGGCTCGCCCGACGCCGCCGGCAGCCAACCGATCGCCATCACCACGGGCGACTTCGACGTCAACGGCTTACCGGACCTGGCCGTCGCCAACTTCAGCGACAACACCGTCACGGTGCTGCTGGGGGTGGGGGGCGGCAACTTCCGCCCGGCGCCCAACTCTCCGTTCGCCGTCGGGACGGGGCCCGCCGCCGTCGTCGCCCGGGACTTCAACGGCGACCGCTTGCTCGACCTCGCGGTCGTCAACACCCTGTCCAACAATGTCACCATCCTGCTGGGCAACGGCCTGGGCGGCTTCACCCCAGCACCCGGCTCGCCGATTCCCGTGGGCAGCGGCCCCCACGCCATCGCCGCTGGCGATGTGAACGGCGACGGCTTCCAGGATCTGGTCGTGGCCAACGTCCTGAGCAACGACGTCACCGTGCTGCTAGGCAACGGGCAGGGCGGCTTCACCCCGGCGCCCGGCTCCCCGGTGGCCGTCGGCACGAATCCCTTCGCCATCGCCCTGGGCCTGCTCAATGGCGACACCCACCTGGACCTCGTCACGGCCAACTATAGCGCGAATACGGCCAGCGTGCTGCTGGGCAACGGCGCGGGCGGCTTCAGCCCCGCGCCCGGCTCCCCGGTCGCCGTCGGCGCCGGGCCGTCGGCCCTGGCGATCGGCAACGTCAACGGGGACGCCGTCCAGGACCTGGTCGTAGCCAACGCCAGCGACAACACCGTCTCGGTGCTGCTCGGCACCGGCAACGGCAGCTTCACCCCGGCGGCCGGCTCGCCCCTGACCGTCGGCAACCACCCCGAGGCGGTCGTCCTGCGCGACCTGGACGGCGATGGGTTCGTGGACCTGGCCGTGGCGAACTCCGGCGCGGACCAGGTCGAGGTCTTGCTGGGCAACGGCGCGGGCGGATTCAGCCCCGCGCCGTTGGGGCCGGTGGCCACCGGGCACCGCCCGACGGGGATCGCAGCCGCCGACTATGACCGCGACGGCAAACTCGACCTGGCCACGGCCAACGCCGGGTCCGACAATGTCACCGTCCTGCTGAATAGTTGCGGCCAGCCGACGCCCACCCCGGGGCCCCCGCGCACGGCGACCCCCACCGCCGTGCCCTCGCCCAGCCCGACCTACCCCGCCGGGACCTGCAGCACGGAGAGCTTCAGCCGCGCCCTGGGCGCCCCTTTCCCCGTCGACAACGGCCCGGCGGCCCTGGTCGCCGGCGACTTCAACGGCGACGGCGTCCTCGACCTGGCCACAGCCAACTTCGGCGCCAACGACGTCAGCCTGCTACTGGGCACCGGCAGCGGCGGCTTCAGCCCGGCGCCGGGCAGCCCCTTCTCGGTGGGCAGCGGGCCCCAGGGGCTGACGGTCGGCGACTTCAACCGCGACGGCAAGCTCGACCTGGCGACGGCCAACTTCGGCGCCAACACCGTCTCGGTGCTGCTGGGCAACGGCGCGGGCGGCTTCAGTCAGGCCCCCGGCTCGCCGGTCGCCGTGGGCGCGGGGCCCTGGGCGCTGGCCTCCGGCGACTTCAACGGCGACGGCTTCGCCGACCTGGCCGTGGCCAACCTGAACGCCGGGACCCTCAGCATCCTGCTCGGCACGGGCACGGGCAGCTTTACCGCGGCCCCTGGCTCCCCGATCGCCGTCGGGCTCAATCCGGACGCGGTGGCCGTCGGCGACTTCAACCACGACGGCCGGCGTGACCTGGCTGTGGCCAGCTTCAGCGCCAACACGGTGCTGATCCTCCTGGGCAACGGCGCCGGCGGCTTTACCGCCATCCCGGGCGGGCCGATCCCGGTCGGCACCAACCCGGTCGCCATCGCCGTGGGCGACCTCAACAGCGATAACAATCCCGACCTGGCGGTGGCCAACGCGGGCGCTGGCACGGTCAGCATCCTGCTGGGTAACGGCAGCGGCGGCTTCACCCCGGAATCCACCGCCCTCGGGGTGGGCAGCGGCCCACAAGCAGTGGCTATCGCCGACGTCAACGGCGATGGCCGGCGCGACCTGATCGTGGCCAACGCCGGCGCCGACACGGTGTCGGTGCTGCTGGGCAACGGCGGCGGGGGCTTCAGCCCGGCGGCCGGCTCGCCCTACCCGACCGGCAACCGGCCCGCTGGGATCGCCGTGGGCGACTTCAACCATGACGGCGCCGCCGACCTCGCGGTAGCCAACGGCGTCTCGGCCGACGTCACGGTGCTGCTCAACAGCTGCCTGCCGCCGACCCCCACCCCCTGCGCGATCAGCTTCAGCGACGTCCACGCCAGCGATTACTTTTACACGCCGGTGCTCTACCTGGCCTGCCGGGGCGTGATCAGCGGCTACGCCGATAACACCTTCCGGCCCTATAACCAGACGACGCGCAGCCAGCAGGTCAAGATCGTCATCCTGGGCTTCGGCGTGCCGATCGTGACGCCGCCGGCCGGCGGCTATACCTTTACCGATGTGCCGCCCGGCTTCCCCTTCTTCGGCGTGATCGAAACGGCCGCCGCGCACCAGATCGTCAGCGGCTATACCTGCGGCGGGCCGAACGAGCCCTGCGACAGCGCGCACCGGCCCTATTTCCGGCCCTACGCCAACGTCACCCGCGGCCAGCTCTCTAAAATCACCGCCGTCACCGCCGGCTGGCAGCTGATCGTCCCGCCCACCGCGACCTTCAGCGATGTGGCGCCCGGCACAGCGTTCTACACCTTCGTGGAAACCGCCGTCTGCCACGGCATCATCTCGGGCTATGCCTGTGGCGGCCCCGGCGAGCCGTGCGACAGCCAAAACCGCCCCTACTTCCGCCAATTCGCCAACGCCACGCGGGGCCAGATCGCCAAGATCGTCTATGGCGCGCTGACCAGCACCCAGGACTGCACCCAGCTCCGTTAAGCGAGCATTGGGGGTTGGGGGTTGGGGGTTGGGGGTTGGGAGTTGGGACGAGGATGGGGCCAAGCGGATTGTGGGAGCGGGCTCTGTCCCGCGACGATGGGGCGCGGATGAAGTGTGGCGTGCGGAACGCACGTCGGTAGGAGAGGGCTCCGTCCTGCGATGGGGGCGCGGGCGGGGTGCCGCTGCGGGGCGGGGCTATCCCTGGGGACCGCCCAGCCATCCGGCGGGGGCGACCGCATCCGAGGGCGACATCGCGGGAGATAGCCTGCTCCTACCGTCCGGGATGGCGGCGCCTGCGGAGTGCTGATCGCTAACCGCTGACCGCTGACGGTTCGTCTAATATGGAGGGCGGCATATCGAGAACCGAACCCTCTCCCGCGCACGGGAGAGGGCAGGGTGAGGGCCCCCGCGCGAAGAAAGGACAACATGACCCAACACCCTCCCCCCGCGGGGCCCCGCCAGGTGCAGCTGCGGGACGTGACGACCGCGGACCTCCCGTGCCTCTTCGCGCACCAGCAGGACCCGGTGGCCACCCAGATGGCTGCCTTCCCAGCCCGCGATCGGCGGGCGTTCATGGCCCACTGGACCCGGATTTTGGCCGACCCGACTATTGTCAAGCAGACCATCCTCGTCGACGGGCAGGTGGCGGGCCATCTCGTGAGCTGGGACCAGGCCGGGGCACGCGAAGTCGGCTACTGGCTGGGCCGGGCCTACTGGGGCCAGGGCGTGGCTACCCAGGCGCTGGCCGCGTTTCTGCGGCAGGTCCCGGCGCGCCCCCTCTATGCCTATGTCGCCCCCCACAATCACGCGTCCCGGCGGGTGTTGGAAAAATGCGGCTTCACGGTGTGCGGGGCGGACCCGGAGGCGGCCCCCGGCGCGGCGGCCGCCCACGTGGTGCTGATCCTCCGCGCCGACGCAGTCCTGAGTTCAAAGTCCTGAGTTCAAAGTGCGGAGAGCGCAATAAGACAACTTACGACTCGGCCGGGCGGACTTCGTTACGAACCTCCACGTGCTCGTTGCAGACATGGTGGTAGGAGTCCTTCCAGCGGCCCTGGGACCAGCCGCCAGTGATCAGCACCCCGCAGATACTGCACGGGTGGCTGGGGCCACCGGTCGAGGGCGTCCAGCGGCGGCCGGTCACGTCTTTGGCCTCGCGGGCCTCCCGGCCGGGCACGCCCGGGATCTGGTAGAGGATCAGGTGGTCCGGCGGGGGGACCGTCGCGTCGGGGGCCAGGCCGATCATCTGGCGGGCGATCCGCTCGGCGTGCTCGCGCGGATAGGGGCCACTCGGCGCATTGCGGCCGGGCAAGCGGTAGATGTACTCCGCGCCCGTCTTATACCCCTCGGCGCCGGCATACCAGCCCTTGGGCTGCTCGGCAATATAGGCCTGGGCCTCCCAGGCCCCTAAGAAGGCCGGCCCCTGGTGGATGCCGACACATTCCCAGGCCCAGCTCTGGGTATTCGTCACGTTGTGCGCCATGCTGGCTGCTCCTCTCCGCCGACCCCGTCGGCACGTGTAGACACGAACTGCGAACCGCTAAAAACCGGACCCGCCGCCGGCCATGAGCAGGCCCAGGCGCTCCCGCGTCGCCTCCGGGCGGGACAAGATCGCGGCAAACTTGCCGCGGTAGAGCACGCCGATCCGGTCGGCGAGGGCCAGGATCTCGTCCAGCTCGGCCGACACCAGCAGCACGGCCCGGTCCGCCGCGCGCTGGGCCACGATCTGGCTATGAATGAATTCAATCGAGCCGACGTCCAGGCCCCGGGTGGGCTGGGCGGCCACCAGCAGCCGGATCGGGCGCGACAACTCCCGCGCGATAATCACCTTTTGCTGGTTGCCGCCCGACAGGT
>DATGEF010000293.1:0-2881 GCA_035310405.1 Chloroflexia bacterium
CAGTAGGCAGTGACGAGGGGTTGGGGGGTGGGGGTCGGGGGCCTGACGAGGGGTTGGGGGTTGGGGGTCGGGGGTTGGGGAACGATGCCCGGATCGCCGATCCCACCGGTCCCAATCCCAAATCCCAAATCCAAAATCCAAAATCCGCCGGTCCAAAATCCAAAATCCAAAATCCAAAATCCGCAATCGCCCGGGCGGCGGGCGGCCTGCTCGTCACTGCGGCCATGCTGGTGGCCATCACGCCCTGGACCATCTATAACTACCAGGCGTATGGCCGCCTGATCTTCCTGGATACGGCCAATGTGACGGCGTTCTGGCATTACAATAACTACCGCGGGGAGAATGAGACGGCGCGGATCGAGGCTCTGCCGAACCCGGCCGATCGGCAGGCGCTGATCCTGCGCGAAGGGCTGGCCAACATCCTGGGCTACCCCGATCGGTTCCTCCGCAATGTGGCCAATAGCCTGGGGTACACCTGGCATCTGGAGCTGCAATCGGCGATCCAGCCCAATGCCTGGGACCTGACCCAGCGCGATGCGGATGTCCCCGAAGTGCTACCGGGCGATGCCCTGTTTCTGTTCGTCGCGCTGGCCGGGCTGGCGGGGCTGGCCGGGCTCGGGGGGCGCGGCGGCTGGCGGCCGGCCGATCAGGCGGGCCGCGTGCGCCGCGTCCTGGTATTCTGGATCGTCTGCATGGGGCTGCTCGGCGCGATCATCCCGTATGATGCCCGCTACCGGATGCCGGCCGCCCCGGCCCTGATTATCTTCGCCGCCGGCTTGCTGGCCTCTGCGGATTGGCGCCGGGTGGGCGATCCGCGGCACTGGGGGCGTATCCTGCGGGCGCGGCCCGGGGTGGCGCTGTTGAGTGCGGCCCTGGGCGCCTGGGTGATCGCGGGAGCCCTGGGGCCGCGCATCCCGGCCGCCATCCAGGCCCTGACCCTCGCCTGGCAAGCCGATCATACGGACGATCCCCAGAGCGCCGACCGGCTCAATCAGGCGGCGATCGCCGCCCTGCCCAGCAGTTTCTGGCCCTACCGCCATGCCGCCGACTCCGCCCGCCAACGGGGGCAAGATAGCGCCGCCCGCCGTCTTTATGCCAGTGCCCGCCCGCGCGGCGAAGACCCACGGGATATCCTCGGCTTCGCCGACCTGGTCTATCGCCATCCCGAATGGCGGCTGACGCCGGACGAGCAGCATTGGCTGGCCGCCGACGCCAATGGGCTCCGCGGCTGGCCCTGGAACAGCTTCGCGGCCACGCCCCAAACGCAGCTAACCCTCGGCGGCGACCGGGACTGGAGCTATATACAAGGATTCCAGGGCACGGAGCGCACGGCCGGGATGACCTTTCGTTGGAGTACAGGGGTGGGCCAGGTCCGCCTGCCAGCCCCGGGGGCTGGGCCGCCGGCGACCGCCGTGCGCTTACGCCTGGCGGCGCCGGCGATCGGGCCGCCGGGGGCCTGGCCGGTAACCATCCAGGTGGCCGGGGCTGCCCCGACACACCTGGACGTCATCCCCGGCTGGGCGGACTATACGGTCCGCCTCGAACCGGCCGTCCGGGGCGCGATCGATCTGGAGATCATCAGCCCCCTGCGCAACCCGCGGACCTACGACCCGGCCGCCCGCGATAACCGGCGGCTCGGCGTCGGTCTGGCCGCGGTGGAACGCCTGGCGGCCGGGCCGTAGGGCCGGGTCGGCCCCCCACGCCCGGAAAGCAGGCCGCGAATCATGGCATCTACGCTATAAGCCTGCTATAATTGTAGCACACACTTCCCAAAGGTGGGCCGCGGAGTCCTGTGCGGATACCCGGAGTAAACGACCCCACGGCTAAATCCGGGGGGCTTGCAGATGAGTGATCAGGGTGCGAATAAGGGGATAACCCGGCGGGTACGACCGGCCCTGCGCCAGGCGCGGCGGAATGGGCGTGCCCGCGAGGAAGAGATCCGCTATCGGACGCTCCTGGAGGAAGCGGCCGATGCCATCCTGATCGCCGACGGCAGCGGCCGCTACGTGGAAGTGAACGAGGCCGCCTGCACGCTGCTGGGGTATACTCGGCCGGAGCTCCTGGCCCTCACCGTCGCCGATCTTCAGCCCGACCCCCGGCGCCCCGAGGCGCTGGAACGCTTTCAAGCGCACCTCCACGAAAGCACCTATCGCCTGGACCGCTATCTGCAAGGCAAGGATGGCCGGCTGGTCCATGTCGAAATCCGCGCGACGACCATCCGGGTCGGGGGCCAGCTCTTCTCCCAGGCCATGTGCCGGGACCTCAGCGACCAGGAGGCGCTGGAAGCGGCGCGCAGCCGCGAGCACACCCTCTACCTGGCGACGGTCCGCAGCCTGGCGGCGACGGTGGATGCCCGCGATGTGTATACCCATTCGCATTCCCAGCAAGTGGCGTTCTATTGCCGGCTGATCGCCGACGAACTAGGCCTGGCCGCGGCGGACGTCGAAACTATTGAGCTAGCCGGGCTGCTGCACGACATTGGCAAGATCGCCATCCCGGATACGATCTTGCAGAAGCCCGGCCGACTGACCCCGGGCGAATGGGCCGTGATGCGGACGCATGCCGCCCGCGGCGCGGACATCCTGAGCGCCGGGAGCAGCCCAGCGCTCGCGGCGATCGTGCCCATGGTCCGCTACCATCACGAGCGCTGGAGTGGCGGAGGGTATCCCGCGGGCCTGGCCGGCGAGGCGATCCCGCTCGGGGCGGCCGTGATCGCCGCGGCCGATGCTTTCGACACCATCACCACCGCCCGGCCCTATAAGCCCGCCAGCACCCTCACCCAAGCCTGCAACGAGATCGCGCACTCGGCCGGGGGGCACCTGCATCCGGAGGTCGCCGCCGCCTTCCTGCGCGTCCTCGAGCGCGACCAGGCGGCCGGCGC
>DATGEF010000294.1:0-3653 GCA_035310405.1 Chloroflexia bacterium
CGATTACCCCCTGATCGGGCCGCCGACGATGTCGCTGGAGACCTTTACCGCGGTGCTGACGGCCACCGGCAGCCCGGCGCTCCAGGAGGCCAGCGGCGACGCCTATTACAACATGTGCGTCAGCAATGCGGTCGACCCCACGGTGGCGCTGGCCTTCTTCCAGCAGGAAAGCAACTGCGGCACCGCCGACGGCAGCGCCGACCGCAAGAACTGGGGCAATCTCTGGGACCCCGACACGAACGCCGTGGCGATCTACCCCAGCTGGCAGCTGAGCCTGCGCGACTGGTGCAACCGCCTGCAGCGCCCTGTCTACACGGCGCACGGCTCGCCGACGATCGCCACGATCGTGCCGATCTACCGGCCGGCCGGCGCCCAGCAGCACGGCAACGCCTGGTACCTGAGCCAGCTCGCCGCCCGCATCAGCCGCCTGTATGGCACCTGAAGGCGCCCCCCGCCCCCGGCACGAGACGGTGCGGGGGCGGGGCCTGATCCCGTGGGTCGATCCGGAGATCATGGCCGCGTGGCCGGCGCCGTGACTCCCATACTTATCCTCTTCTCCGGCTTGCCGGGCTGCGGGAAAACGACGCTGGCCCGGCAACTGGCCTCCCGCCTGGGCGCGCCCTTGCTGGCCAAGGACCGGGTGCAGCGCCTCCTGCGCGACCAGATGCCGGGCGCCGACCCGGTCACCGGTTACCACCTGCTGCTGGATCTCGCCGACGAGCAACTGGGGTTAGGCCTGAGCGTCATTCTCGACGCGGTCTTTCCGTTGCCCGAATTCCGCGAGGCCGCCCGCGCGATCGCCACCCGGCACGGCGCCGCGTGGCGCGTAGTCTATTGTTATTGCTCCGATGAGTCGGTCTGGCGGGCGCGCATGGATGGGCGGGTGCAATATGTGCCCGGCTGGACGCCGGTCGGCTGGGAGGAAGTCGAGCGCTTGCGGGCGCTGTTCCAGCCGTGGCAACCGGGCGAAGCAATTTTTGCGGACTCGATAAATCCCCTAGTCGCAAACCTGGCGACTGTGTTGGCCGGCCTGGGCGAGGAGGGATAAGCGTGCAGATCATCTTGATGGCGGCAGTGACCCTGGATGGCAAGCTGGCCCGCCACCCGGCCCATCTCTCCAACTGGACCTCGCCCGAGGACAAGAAGATCTTTCGCACGGAGACGCGCCGGGCCGGAGTGATCATCGTCGGCCACAACACCTACAAGACGTTCGCCCGACCGCTGCCGGGCCGGCTGCATATCGTGGTGACCCACACCCCGGCCGCGTACCCCGGCATCCCGGGCGCCGTCGAGTTTACGGATGCCCCGCCGGCCGCCATAGTCGCGGACCTGGCCGCGCGCGGCTACACGCGCGCGGTGCTGGTCGGGGGCGCGCAGATCAACGCCCTCTTCCTGGCCGCCGACCTCGTCGACGAGATCTGGCTGACCGTGGAGCCGGTCATCTTCGGCCAGGGGATCCCCCTCTTCGCGGGCTACGACTTCGACCGCCGCGCCACCCTGCTCGCCCTCACGCCCCTGAACCGGGATACCTTCCTGGCTCGCTATCGCGTGATCCACGAAGGACACGAAGATCACGAATAGAACCGCTATACTTCGTGTCCTTCGTGGATCAAAGTGGCCTACGCTAAGCCGAAGTGGACGCCGATGAGGCCGGCAATGTAGGGATAGGGCGCACGGGCCTGGTAGTAGAGGATCTCGCGGGCGATGCGGTTGTGGGGCGCCCCCACTTTGAGCGCCGACCCGGCCCCGGCGCTGACGACCAGGCGGCCAAGGTCCCAGAGCAGGTTCAACATGCCGGCGACGTGAACCTCGGTGGCCTGCGGATCGCCGCCGCCCGGCAGCTCCAGGGCCCGCCGCAGGTTGGAACAGAGGCCGTCCAGGCGGACGGCCAGCCAGTCGACCACGGCCAGGGTCTCGGGGGGCGTGTACAGGGTGTGGGCGCAGATCTCCAGGGCGGCCTGGGCCAGGCCCGTGTTGAAGCCGCGGAGTGGCGCCTCGCTGCCCTCCATCGCTGCGCGCACCGCGGCGCGACTCGGCGGCGCGCTGAGGCGGCCGGCCGTCACATCCAGCGTGTGCAGGGCGGCGGAGACCGTCTGGCTCCCGCCCAGCACGATCAGGTCGACGGGCGCCGAGAAGGTGACGGCCGGCGGGCCAAACGGCACGACCGCCAGCGCGATCCCGTCCTGCGGATCGGCGGCCGGGTCGTCCGCGGCGACCAGGGCATGGGTCATCAGGCCGGCGCCGCTGAACCAGGGCACCGTCCCCTCCAGGAGCAGCCGGCCGCCCGCCCAACGGGCTTGCACGGGCCCGCCGGGGCGCCGCGTGGCCTGGCTGCTGGCCAGGCCCACAATGGCGTCGCCGCGCGCACAGGCTTGCAACAGATCGGGTGTGCTGGGCCCACCCCAGCGCGCCAGGAAGGGCAGGGCCGTGAGGTGTTGGGCATAAAGCAGGGCCGTCACCCCGCAGCCGGCCCCGATCGCCGCGCACACATCGAACAGCGCGGCCGGACTCAGCCCCAGCCCCCCATACTCGCGGGGCACCCGGGCGCCCCAGAGGCCGCGATCGGCCAGCGCGGCGAGGCCCTCATACGGCAAGCGCCGCTCTGTATCCACGGCCTCCGCGGCCGCCCGCAGCACCTGCGTCAGGCCGGGCAGGTCTAGGGCGGGGGTTGGGGGTTGGGGGTTGGGGGTTGGGACCGGTTCTATCGCTTCAAACATGGAAAACCCTGCCGAATGCGGAAACCCGCAGGGTTCCCCTTGTGGGTTGCGGAAACCCACAGGGTTCCCCTTGTGGGTTGCGGAATGCGGAATGACGGTTCGCTTGCGCCTCTTGTGTGTATGTTATGGTCATATATAGGATACGCAACAGGGCTAGTTCTAGCTTCGCAGGCGTTGCCGATTTCCAGACACTTCAGATCCGCGCCTGGACGGCCGCCACGGCATCCTCTATGGTGTCGACGAGGGTCAGCAAAGCCAGGTCGGCGGGCGCGATCGCCAGGAGATCGCCGAGGGTGGCGACGACTCGGCGCCAGCGGGGGCCGATCAAGATGAGCGGCGGGGCCGGGCCGGTGGCCTTCTGCCGCACGGCCCAGCCGAGCGCCACCTCGTTGAGGGTGCCGATGCTGCCGTTGAGCGCCAGCCAGGCGTCCGTCGCCAGGAGGCCTTGCAAGCGGGCGTGCAGGTCCGCAGCGGGGAATACCGCACTTAGCCAGCGATTGGGCGGGCGGGGGTCGCCCTGGAGCGTGATCCCTATCACGCGGCCCCCGGCGTCCTGGACGCCCCGACTCACCGCGGCCATCACGCCCTGGTAGCCGCCATTATAGACCACATAGCCGGCCGCGGCGAGCAAGGAGCCCAGGCGGCGGGCGTCCGCATAGTCCACGCTGTCCTCGGCACACGTCGCCGCGCCAAAGACGCTGATGCATTTCGCTTCCCGCGCCAAGTGGCCTCCTGTTCACCAACCACGGCTCAGGCTTCGGGTTCTTCCCAGGCCAGCGCCCGCTGCACCGCCTTCTTCCAGCCTTTATACAGCCGCGCACTGGTCGCCGCGTCCATACTGGGCGTGAACTGGCGGTCGAGCGCCCAGTTCTGCTGGACCTCCGCTTCGTCGTGCCAGTAGCCCACGGCCAGCCCGGCCAGGTACGCCGCGCCGAG
>DATGEF010000295.1:0-2610 GCA_035310405.1 Chloroflexia bacterium
CGGGTGCCGAAAATGGCAGACCATGTGCCGGATTTGAACCACCATTACCAGAGACTACTACAAAGACTACGTCAGAGAGTAACACAGAGACTCCAGAGAGTGTGTGTACGCCCGCGCCCGCTGCGATCGATTCATTCACGGTGACGGAGCCGTTGCTGAGCGGGTGGGCGAGTGAGCGCACTGCGGCTGGCCTCGGCCCGGATGCCATCCCGCTCACCCGCGAGACGGAGGCCTGGCGCGACTACCTGCGCCGCGCGGGCCGCCAGCCCGCCGACCTGGCCGCCCATTGGCGCCAATGGCTGCGCCACACCATCCGCGCCTATCTGGAGCGCCCCCCCTGATCACCGGCAGCCCGCGAAGGCGGGCTTCGCCCGGTGTTGCCGCGGCTTTAGCCGCCGGGCGTCGGCCCCGGCCCCCTGCCGCAGCAGACCCGGGGCCGACCGGGTGGGCAAAATGCGCGTAACGAGGATATGCAGGTGCTTAATATGTATCAATATCGCACCCTTGACATCGTACAGCAACAAACCTATAATTACCCAACGCCGGTGCTGTAAGGGCGGGCTGCGTGTGCTTTCCCCGGCCCGGTCCCCGCCCAGCGCCTGGCCGCCCTGATCCGGGGATGGGCCGCGTCCTCTGGATCGCTATTCCGGCCCGCTGGTTGTCAGCATCTTTTTCTATCGCCAAGGAGGGGCAATCTCATGCAGCACAAACGTACCTGGTTCCTGGTCGCCTTCGCCCTCGCCGTCCTGGCCCTCGGCTCCTGGCAAACGCGCACCCTCGCCTATTTACCCAACGCGCCGGCCGGGGCCGACGCGCCCGCCGCCGGCCCCGGCCGCATCGCGCCCCCGTTGCGCGCCGATATCTCCCCGCCGCTGCGCACCATCGCGCCCATCCCGCCCGCCGCCACGCACCTCCAGGAGGCCCCGGAGAACCCCATGGTCCCGGTCGTCGGCAAGACGCTGGCCGGGCCCGATCCCGTGCTCCAGCGGCTGCGCAGCCCGCTGGCCATGCCCGCCCCCAGTGTCAGCTTCCAGGGCCAGCCCAACCTCTGGTCCGTCTTCCCGCCGGACACCAACGGCGCCGTCGGCCGCAACCATTATATCCAGATCGTCAACCTTGGTTTCCAGATCTTCACCAAGACCGGCACGTCGCTCTATGGCCCGGCCAATACCAATACGCTCTTTACCGGCTTCGGCGGCGTCTGCGAGACCACCAACAGCGGCGACCCCATCGTGCTCTACGATGCCCTCGCCGACCGCTGGCTGCTCAGCCAGTTCGCCTTCATCAGCACCAGCACCGCCACCCACCAGTGCTTCGCGATTTCCACCAGCCCCGACCCCCTCGGCAGCTACTACCGCTACGATTTCCAGAGTAGTCCCGTCAGCACCACCTTCGAGGACTATCCCCATCTCGGCGTCTGGCCCGACGCCTACTACATGACCACCAACGAGTTCCCCGGCGGCGTCGGCAACGGCGGCGGCGCCTTCGCCTTCAACCGCCTCAAGATGCTGCAGGGCGACCCCAGCGCGGAGATGGTCTATTTCCACGACACCGTGAACGGCATGCTGCCCAGCACCCTCGACGGCCCCCCGCCCCCCCCCGGCCGTCCCAACTACTTCCTCGGCCTCGGCCCGACCAACACCCAGCTCTCGGAGTACCAGTTCGCCGTCAACTTCGTCACGCCGAACCTCTCCACATTTGTCGGCCCGATGCTGATCACCGTGCCGACCTACAACCAGACGCTCTGTAGCGCCACCCGTGGCGCCTGCATCGACCAGCCGAACACCACCGTCAAGCTCGAAGGGCTGGCCGACCGGCTGATGTACCGGCTCCAGTATCGCAACTTCCCCGGCGACCACGAGACGCTGGTCGTCAACCACACCGTCAACACCAACGGCGGCAACCCCGGGCTGGCCGGGGTGCGCTGGTACGAGATCCGCAACCCCTTCACCACCACGGTGGCCTACCAGGCCGGCACCTATGCGGCCGCGGACGGTAGCCATGCCTGGATGGGCAGCGCGGCCATGGACGGGGCGGGCGACATCGCCGTCGGCTTCAGCACGTCGTATAGCACGACCGTCTTCCCGTCGATCCGCTACGCCGGCCGGCTGGTAACGGACCCGCTGAACCAACTGAGCCAGGGGGAAGCCAACCTGATCGCCGGCGGCGGCAGCCAGACAGGCACCCAGAACGCCAACGACGGCCGCTGGGGCGATTACAGCGCGCTGACGGTGGACCCGACGGACAACTGCACCTACTGGTATACCAATGAGTTTATCCCGACGACGACGATCGTGGGCTGGAACACGCGTATTGGCGCGTTCCGCTTCCCGAGTTGCGTGACGGGGGCCACGCCGACGCCGGTGCCGAGCGCGACGGGCACGCCGCCGACGGCCACGCCGACGGCCACGGCGACGCCGACGGCTTGCCCGGGCAGCCAGACATTCACGGGGGCGATCACCGGCAGCGACCCGCTCCAGACCGGGCGGCTGCTGCGCTCGGGGGGCACGTCGACCTGCGCGGCGCCGGTGACCTGTCCGGGCCCCAGCGGGACGGACACTGCCCAGCGCCACTACGACGCCTACACGTTGACCAACAGCAGCGGCAGCG
>DATGEF010000296.1:0-4268 GCA_035310405.1 Chloroflexia bacterium
CGGCCTGGCCGGCCTCGCGGTGGCCGTTGCCGGTGCCCCGCGTGCCGCCGAAAGGCACCTGGATTTCGGCGCCGATGGTCCCGGCGTTGATGTAGACGATCCCGGTCGTGATGTCGCGCATCGCCCGGAAGGCGGTGTTGACATCGGCTGTGTAGATCGAGCTGGACAGCCCATATTTGGTCTGGTTGTTCACCGCGATCGCCTCGTCGAGGCTCTGCACCGGGATGAGGGTCGTCACCGGCCCGAAGATTTCCTCCTGGGAGACCATATCGCCGGGTTTGGCGTCGGTGAAGAGGGTGGGCTGGTAGAAAGCGCCCTTGGCCAGGTCGCCATCGGCGGCGATCGTGCCGCCCACGACGATCCGGGTGCCCAGCTGCTGGCCCTGCTGGACCAGGCCGTGGATGCGCTGCAACTGGCTCTTATTGATCACCGGGCCGATATCGGTGCCGGCGTCGAGTCCATTGCCGAGGCGCAGCCGCTTGATCCGGGCTTCGAGCTTGCCTTCCAGCTCCTGCTTGACGGCGTGATGCACGATCACCCGGCTGGCGGCGGTGCAGCGCTGGCCGCTGGTCCCGAACGCGCTCCAGAGGATCCCTTCGAGTGCCAGGTCCAGGTTCGCGTCGTCCATGACGATGATGGCGTTTTTGCCCCCCATCTCCAGCGAGACGCGTTTCAGGCGGCGGGCGGCTTCGACGGCCACGGCATTCCCGGCATCCGTAGAGCCGGTGAAGGAGATCAAGGCCACGTCGGGGTGCTCGATCAGGGCCGTGCCCACGGTCGCGCCGGGGCCCATCACCAGGTTCAGCACGCCGGCCGGGATGCCGGCCTCTTCCAGGACCTTGACCAGGGCGATGGCGCAGAGGGGCGTATCGCTGGCCGGCTTGATCACGACCGTGTTTCCGGCGATCAGCGCGGGCATGATCTTCCAGCTGGGGATGGCGACCGGGAAGTTCCAGGGCGTAATCGCGGCGACCACGCCGATCGGGTCGCGGTAGGTCATGGCCCATTTGTTCGGCAGCTCGCTCGGCACCACTTCGCCGCTCAGGCGCCGGCCCTCGCCGGCCATATAGAACGTCATGTCGATCGCTTCCTGGACGTCGCCGCGGGCTTCGGCCAGGACTTTGCCCATCTCCTGGGTCATCAGGCGGGCCATCTCTTCTTTGCGCTCGACCAGGAGTTGGGCGGCGCGGAACAAGATCTCGCCGCGGCGCGGGGCGGGGACCAGCCGCCAGCTCGCGAAAGCCTTATGGGCCGCCGCGACCGCGCGGTTCACATCTTCGCCCGTGCCTTCGCTGAGCTCGGCCAGAGTCTCGCCGGTCGCCGGGTTCGTACTGGTGAACACACGCCCCCCCGCGGACTCGACCCACTGGCCGTCGATCAGGTGCTTGACCCGCTCCCCAGGCTTGATGCCAAAGCCGTGGCCGTTGCCCCCGGTGGTGCTGCGGCTCGCCGTGGCCGCCGTTGTCTTCTCCATGAAAGTTGCTCCTCTCCTCACACATCGTCGTGCTCATCATGCCGCAGATCGCGCGGGCCGGCCCAAAACCAATATGCTCCCGCCCCCGGGCCTCCGGCCATACCGCCGAAAGTGTATCACAAAGCGTGCGGGCGTGTCAATGCGCGCAGCCGTGGTGCCGTAGTCGCGGGCCGGCTATTGCGCGGCGGGGCCAGAGATCTCCAGCTTAGCCGGCGAGGGCCTGGGCGATCGCGTCGTCCTCGGCCAGGGCCTGCCCGGCGGCGACGGCGCGGGCGAATGCTGCGTCTCCCAGCCCCTGGCGGGCCAGTGCCGCAGCTTCGTCGTAGAGGCTCCGCTCCAGCGCGTAGAGCTCGCCACCGAGATCCTCCAGCAGGTGCTGGACCACACCTAATAGCCGCGTTTCGAGCGAGGTGTTGATGCCGAATTTGTAGTCCAGGTCCCGGCTCAGGGCCAGGCTCTCTTCGAGGCTGGCGCGGGCGGCGGGGTAATCCTCCTGGGTTACGGCGACGTTGGCCAGGTTGATCAGCGCCTCGGCGCTGCCCGGTTTGTCGCCCAGCTCGCGGTGCAGGGCCACGCTTTCGGCATGGGCGGCGCGGGCCGTCGCATAGTCCTCCAGGACCATCGCGATGACCCCCAGATTGCCGACCGCTTTGGCGATGCCCAGCTTATCGCCGGCGGCGCGGCGCAAGGCGAGGCTTCCTTCCCAGTGCCCACGACCCGCCAAGCGGCGGTGAGTTGGTATACCTGGGTGGGCGTGGACGGCGAAGAGCTGCCTCTGGCGGAGGTGGCGCCCGAGTATCGGCGGCGTTATAGCCAGGAGCACGGTTTCCGTTTCGGCAAGCAGGATTTGCTATGGGCTCAGGCGCACTTGCGCGCGCCTGAGCAGTTCCAACTCTGGACGGATATGGTGGAAGCGGTGCGCAATCAGGTGGTCTTGGCCCAGGACGCCGGGGGTGCGCAACGGCGGCCGTGGGAGCGCGGCGCGGGGCCAGCCACGCCCGCCCAAGTGCGGCGGGGGCGATCCACGCCGGTGGCCGCGTAAGCAGCCGCCCAACCGAGGACCGCAGGTACGTGGGGCGTCTGACGCAGGTAGCTCTGCGCCCAGCGTTTGTCTAAACATCAAATTTTTGTCCCATTACGAGCTATTCACTTGCGCCGCCCCAAGATATTCGGTATACTACGGCTGCGTTTATTGAACACAAATACTTCCCCACAAGACAAGGCGGAAGAGAAAGGAGAACTAAAGCAATGAAAATTAAGACGACTGTTAAGGCGGGCGACGACACCCCGCCCGACTCCTTCAAGTTCCCGGGCTGCTAAGGCGGGCGACACCTCCCCGCCCGACGCTAATGGTGCGATATATTGGTAGGCGCGCTGGTTAGGGTCGACTGTTAAGGCGGGCGACACCCCCCCGCCCGACGCTCCAGTGCTTCATTTTGATGATTGATCGCTATAGGGTAGAAACGGCACGCAATCAGGCCCGCGGCCCCAAAACCCGTAGGCATAACATCGTGCCGTTTTTACCCTATAGCGATTGATCCAGATCCGGTTGCGCCCGCTGCCAGGGCTAGCGCCGATCCGCCACCGCACCCCGCGCCCACCATAAGATCCACACGCCCACACTCACCAACACCGTCGAGATGCCCATCGCCGCCAGGCTCTGCACCGCCGACTGCGTCCAGTGCAACGCCTCTTTGCGCACGCGAATACTCGGTTCCACGCTCCAGCGCGCGCCGTCGGCCCGCCAGATTTCCTCCACCTGCCGCGCCGGGCCATGCCAACTCAACCAGAGCGCCGGCGGCGGGATGTCCCGCTCCTGGTGAACCGCTGCCCGCAGCACGCCAAAGGGGCGTGTGGCGTGGCCTTATCAGTAGGTTGGCCCAGTAGTGGAGTTCTACCTCCCCCCAGTAGGCATCGTGTAGGCGTTGCGCCACCGTGGGGGTGCCCCAGGTGGTTGCGTCCTTAAAGGCGATGCGGTCCCCGCGTGGGAGAGCTTGCCAGAAGGGCAGATTGCCATACCCGCCATCCAAGGCGTAGATCCAGAAGGCCGTGTCGTCGGTCGCGCGCAAGCCGTTGAGGCGGGTAATGTGCTCGGCAGCGACTTGGCTGGCCGTGGAGGTACTGGGAATGCGCGCCAGATCCAGAGGCAGTACCCAGGCGGTGCCGGGTTCCGCAAGCCAAGCGATCAGGGCGTAGGGTTGGCCGACGACGACGGACTCGCTGAGCACCGTCAGGGCCGTGTCCGGGATCGGCAGGCTCAGCAGCGGCCCCAGCAGCGGCAGGCGTTCGCCCAGCAGCACGGGCCAGCGCCGCGCGCCGGTCGCGGGGGATGAAGCTGCTGACGATGTCCATACGCGCCCCCTCGGGTGGGGTCACCGGGCGGTGCCTGGCCTCCGCGCCAGTATAGCACCGGCCCCCCGGGCCGCGCAACCAGGCCGGGTCAGCGGCGGATAAGAACACCCCACCCGGCGACCCGGGTGGGGTGAGGTCCATTCAGGATGGGGCGGGACTTATTTGTTGGTGAGGACGCAGCGGCTGGAGTAATTGCTCCACTCCTGCTGTAGCTCGTAGTGGCCGCCGTTGATCACCTGGTTGTAGTAGGCGCCGGAGGTGCCGCCGACCTGGGTGCCGAAGTTCCAGGCGCACTTGTCGCCGTTCTCGTTGCCCGAGCGGTCGAACCAGGCATTGCCCAGCGCGTCGGTGATCGTCTCGTTGGCCTCGTGGCTGGTCACGCTCAGCGTGGCGTCGGCCGCCGCGTCGCCGTTCGGGTAGTTGCCGCCGCCGCAGGCGCTCA
>DATGEF010000297.1:0-16738 GCA_035310405.1 Chloroflexia bacterium
TGGTACAGTATTTCCAGCGGGCGCGCCTGGAGTACCACCCCGAAAACGCCGGCACCCCGTTCGAGATCCTGCTCGGCATGCTGGGGCGCCAGCTCTATAACACGCGCTATCCAGGCCCCTAGGAGGCCCCCGTTAACGCCACCGGCCGCCCCCCTCGGAGGCGGCCGGTGGCGTTTCAGGCGCGGGAGCGGATCAGGCGTCCGGGGCCGGCACGCTCGCCACCACGCTCGCGGTGGTCTCCCGGGCCGCGAGATGCCAGTCGACCGCCTCGGGCCCCAGCGGATGCACCGGCACGGCACTGGCCCGGGGTTGCTCCGCCCGGGCCTGGTGGCGCTGGCGGAACGAGTAGCGTAAGGCGCGGTAGAGGGCGTGGGTATCGTCGATCAGGTAGCGCCGCCAGAGCCGGCGCGGCTCCAGGACCAGGCGGAAGAGCCATTCCAGGCCGGCCCGCTGCAGCATCTGGGGCGCGCGGGGAATCCGGCCGGTGATGAAGTTGAACACGCCCCCGACCCCTACGCACACCGGCACCCCCAGCTGGTCCAGGTTGCGATAAATCCACTTCTCCTGCTTGGGAGTCCCCAGGGCGACAAAGAGCATTTCGGGCTGCGCCGCCCGGATCATGGCCACGATGCGGGCATTTTCGGCCGGGTCAAACTCTCCGCGCTCCGGCGGCGCGTAGGTGCCGACGATCTGCAGGTGGGGATAGCGGGATTCCAGCACCTGCGCGGCTTCGGCCGCGACGCCGGGGGCCGCCCCTAATAAGAAGAGCCGATAGCCCTGGCGGGCCGCCAATTCCGCACAGCCACACAGCAGGTCGGTCCCGGTGATCCGCTCCGGCAAGGGTTGGCCGACCAAGCGCGAGACCCAGAGCAACGGCATGCCATCAGGTACCGCGATCGCCGCGTCATTCAGCAGGCGCACAAAGCTCCGATCCTGATACGCAATGTTGAGGAAGTCGACATTCACCGTGACGACCTGGTGCGGGCGGCCCGACTGCACAAAGGCATCGATCTGGGCCAGCACCCGGGCGCGGTGCGTCCGATCGATGAGCACACCCATGATATCGGTGCAATCGCGGGCCGCGGGGAGAAACGGGCGCGCCCCCGGGTAATCGGGGGCAAATGCGGACTCGCTATCGGTCACGCTCAGGCAGGCAGCCTCGGCTTCGCAAAGGGCCATGCGAGCCTCCTTCGTTGAAGAATACAAAGCGTATCGCAAATGTAGATGGGCGGTATCCGGCGCCATCGAGGCCCTACCCAGTTGCACAGCAGATAACGTGGGGCTTTTCCCAGATGTTATGCTACTCGACCTCTTGGCGTCTCCCAGGTTCGGATGGTACCTAGTGGTGCGGCAAACCGGCTACGCGCCCCCTATGATTACGCGGCACAACCGCAGAGCTCCACAACCGTTTAACGAACATAGGCAAATTTGGTGCCACCACATTCCTGCGGCGTCCGCAACGGGACCCAACCGGCGACTTGCCGTCCAGGGCCGGCATCGAGTAGGATGTACTGGGGATATCCCTGGCCGGGAGTCAGGATGCCAATTGTCGCCGCGCGCGTAACAGCATTTTGATCCTTCTTCGTTATAGGATGGTACAGGATATAAGTGTAAGCGGATCGGGACCGGCACGCTCGTGCCCAAGACATCAGGTTCAGTGAGGTTCGGGGAGTAGAAAATTCTACAGCGGGGAGCCGCGCGGCGCGACCCCCATGAAAAGAGGAACGGTATGAACAGCCCACAGATTCCCGTCCCGCGCGTGCGGGGCATCCTCGCCCTGCTGGGTCTGGCGACGCTCCTGGCCCTGGTGCCGGCCACGACTCCGGCCCCCGCCCAGGCCCAGGCGGCCCAGGGCGTGCTTGACCCGAATGGGCAGCGGGGAGTCGCCTTCGTCCATATCCCGAGTGCGCCGTTTGGCTCGCAGGCCGCCTATGACTCGCTGAAGCGGGTCCACGATCTGGGCGCCAACTGGGTGTCCATTGTGGCGTCCTTTCGCCAGAACGTGGCCCGCTCGACATCCTTCTCGCTGAGCGCCAACGATCCCACGGATCAACAGATCGCGCAAATGATCAGCTATGCGCACTCGCTGGGCATGAAGGTCATGCTCCAGCCCATTATCCTGGCCAACGACGGCGTCTGGAGTGGCTATTTCAGCCCGGAGCCGCCGGAGGCCTGGTTTGACAGCTACCGCACCACGATCGCCAGCTATGCCCGGCTGGCCCAGTCCGTCTCGGCCGACGAGTTTTGCATCGGCACCGAGTTCTTCACCCTGACCCAACCCTCGTTTTCCGGCCAGTGGCGCCAGGTCATCCAGGTGGTGCGTCAGAATTATTTTGGGCCGATCACGTACTCCGCGAACTGGGGCGATAAGAAAACCCCCGAGTATGCCACGATCGACTGGTGGGACCAGCTCGACTATATCGGCATCTCGGCCTACTTCCCGCTCTCGTGGAACAACTTCTATACCGACCCGCTGCGCCAGGGCTGGATCAGCTACACCGATCCCTATGGCGCCAACGCCGTCGGCCAGAATTTCCGCTGGTTTGACGCGATCTCGGCCGTGCATGGGCGCTGGAATAAGCCCATCCAGTTCACGAAGATCGGCTTCGCCTCCTACGCTAACTCGCCGGGCCGCTGGGACCTGCGGCCCGATCCCACCCTGGAGCTGAGCGTGCAGGGCAATGCGTATGAAGCGACGATGGAGGTATGGAGGTCGATTCCTTGGATGACCGGTATTTTCTGGTCGCCCTGGTACAGCAATCCCAATGCGGGGGGCCCGCTGGACACCGGCGAGAGCCCGCAGAATAAGCCGGCCGAGCAAGTGCTCCGCAAATGGTACGCCCACGGCGGCCAGTAGCGCCGGGTCCCAGCGCCCTGGATAAGGAACCCCGTTCGAAAGGATTTACAGAGTAATGCGCGAATATCTCGAAACCTTCTTCCGGCGGAAATGGCTCTTCTTCGTGCCGTTTTTGGCGGTGTTGGCCGTCGCCATCGCCGGAGGCCTTTACACATCCTGGACCTATGAGGTGCAGTCGCGGCTACAAGTCCAGAGTAATCCGATCCTGGATCAGGCCGGGCAGCAGCTGAGCCTGCCCCAGACCGATGCGAAGGATGAGTATAACCGGCTGAGCGAGCTCCTGCTGACCGACGATTTCTTGAAAAAGGTGATTAGCAGCGTGCCGGCGCTCAAAGCCAGCACCGACACCGACGCCAAGATGCGGACGGAGATCGATCGGCTGCGTACCAACCTGAATGCCTGGGCGCCGGCCCAGAACCTGATCAACTTCCGCTATCAGGACCGGGACCCCCAGGTGGCCCAGCAGGTCGTCAGCAAGACCATTGACCTCTACCTGGCGCAACGCTACGCCGACCGGGTGGGCCAGGCCGACAGCGCGATCGGCTTCCTGGACAAAGAGTATACCGACTACCAGCAACAGCTGCAGCAGGCCTCGGCGGCGCTTTCCACCTGGGAGAAAGGCCACCCCCCCGCCCAGCGGGCCACGCTCCCCGAATCCGATCAACTGGAGTACCAACGCCTGAAAACCCAGTATCAGTCGGTCGTCGACCACTGGCAATACGTGGGCAGCGAGCTGGAGAAGGCAAAATTCACCAAAGAGAAGATGATCGAAACGCAGGCGAGCACCTACGTGGTCAAAGATCCGCCCGTCGTGCCGGCCGGGCCGAATCTCTCGCTGAACAAGCTGCTGAGCTTGCTCTTGCTCGGCCTGGCCGTGGCCGCGGGGCTCGGGTTTAGCGTGGTCGCCCTGGCCACCTGGTTCGGCGGCCCGCGCCTGCAAGGGGCCGCCACCTCGGCCCTGCCGGCCTGGCTGAGCCGCATGATGGCGGCCGAAGAGCAGACAGCATGACCCTGATTCTGCCGCTGCTGTTCACGTTTTTGCTGGCCGGGCAGCTCGTCCGCCGCTGGAACCGCACCGTCATCGCCCTCCTGGCCTTCTGGATCGCCCTCGTCGTGGGCGTGAACGCGTTTTTGCTGAAATAGGACGATGATGCACGAATCGATTGTCTTGCCGCACGCCCGGACGCGGGCGCGCGAGCGCACCGGGGGCCTCGGTGGGCGGGCGCAGGCCGGGCGGCCGCCGCTCCGGCTCCTGCTCGGGCTGGGCGCGCTGGGCGCCCTCTTCGGGCTGGGAGTCTTACTGACGGGCGGCGACCCGACCCTCTTCGGCGTGCTGGCGCTGATTCCCCTCGCCGGGATGATCCTCTACCGGCCGGTGTTCGGCGTGTACGTTGTGTTAGCCGGGAGTCTGCTGCTTGAGCAATATGCCATCGACGGGCTGGCCGACCCGATCACCAAGCGCATCCCCCTCTTCGTCAACATCGGCGGAACCGACGAGTATTGGAATCTCTGGACGCACGAGAACCTGTCGTGGTTCACCGCGAATCTGCTTGAGGTGCTGCTCGTCTGGACGGCCCTGGCGCTCTGGCTGCGGGAGCGCAAGGCGCATCCCCTGCGGCTCGGCCGCCTGGGCGCGCCCCTGCTGATCTTCCTCGGCGCCGTCACCTTCTCCTGGGTCTTTGGCCTGCTGCAGGGCGGCGACTTCAAGGTCTCCCTCTGGGAGATCCGCGCCCTGTTCTATATGGGCGCCTGCTATTTACTGACCGTGAATCTGATCCGCACCCCCGGCCAGGTCCGCATCGCCGGCTGGATCGTCATCGTGACCATCGGCATCAAGGCTTTGCAGGGCATTTACCGCTACGTAGTGCCCTTCCACGGCGACTTGACCAATGTCTATGCCGTCACCGGGCACGAAGACGCCCTCTTCTTCGACACGCTCCTGCTGCTGGCGGCCGCCTTCGCCATCTATGGCGGGCCGATCCGCCAGCGGCTGCTCACCTGGGGCCTGGTGCCGTTCACGATCTTTACCTTGTTCGCCACCCGCCGGCGCGCGGCGATTTTCGCGCTGCTGGTCGGCGGGATCGCGCTGCTGGTGACTCTGCCGCCCGCCAAGCGCGCCATGCTGCCCAAGATCCTGGTCCCGCTCTTTCTGGTCGGGCTGCTCTACGTCGGTGCCTTCTACAACAGCGATCTGTCCCTCGCTAAGCCGATCCAGATGGTCAAGTCGCTCTACCAACCCACCGATCCCCGCGACGCCTCGTCGAACCTGTATCGCGACTTGGAGCAATACGATGTGATGCGCACGATCCGGCATAATCCGATCCTGGGCGTGGGCTTCGGCCGGCCCTACGAGATGCTCATCCAGCTGCCGGAGATCCCCTTCCCGTTGCGCGACTATATCCCGCATAATGAGATCCTCTGGATCTGGCTGAAGATGGGCACGACCGGCTTCCTGATCTTCTGGCTGTTCATCGGCGCGTGCATCGTGCAGGGCAGCCTGGTCCTGCGCCGCCTGAAGGACCCCTACTTCCAGTCGCTGGCCGCCATTATCCTGGCCCTCGTGTTGATGCAGATCGTCATCGCCTATGCCGATCTCCAGCTAACCTTTTATCGCAACATGGTCTACCTCGGCGTGATGCTCGGGGTGCTGATGCGCCTGGATCTCATCGACCCCCTGCTGGCGCGGCTAACCCCGATTCCCACCGCGGTGCCCACCCCGCTGCCCGCCCCGCTGCCCGCCCCGCTGCCCATCCGGCGTTCTTGACAAGCGACCGCATCCCCTCTATAATGCCAGCTAAAGTGGCACTGCCTGGTGTAGGCGGACTGGCGGGCTGGTCGGCCCGCCAGAGAAGGGAGGTGGGACGCCCGGTCGCTTCGTCTGGTTACGGTCTCCACGAGCGCGCCAGGAGCATCCATCCACAGGCGACGGGCCAGGGCCGCCCGCCCCGCAGGAGACCGGCATGATGGGAACCTTTACGCATTCTAATAGCTATTCTAGGAGGAGAGACTTCTAATGAACAAATCACGATTAGGCGTGCTATGCCTGTCACTGGGCGTGAGCGCGAGCATGCTGCTGTCCGGCTGCGGCACCGATACCTCGACGGCGACCCCGGCGCCGACCACCGCCCCGCCCACGAATACCCCGGCGACGGGCGTGAGCGCGACCTCGACCACGGCGAGCGGGGGCACGACCTCCGGGGGCACCGTCAAAATCGCCGTCGACCTGCCGGTGGGCGGCGCGGAAGGCGCCAACGGGATTCCGACCCGCCAGGGCGTGCAGCTCGCCATTGACCAGGCCAACAAGGCCGGGGGCGTGACCCTCGACGGCAAGCAGTATACGATCCAGATGTTCTTCCTGGACGACGTGCCCCCCGGCGGCCAGGGGCATGACCCGGCCCAGGGCTCCAAGAACGCCGATTCCTTCACCGCCGACCCGGACGTCATGGCCATGGTCGGACCCTTCAACAGCAACGTGGCCCGCGCCATGATGCCCAAGCTCAACACCGCCGGGCTCGCCAACATCAGCCCGTCCAACACGGCCACCGACCTGACGCTGCCGGCCTTCAACCCCAAGCTCTCGGACCTGCGCCCGACCGGCAAGATCACCTATTTCCGCGTCTGCACGACCGACAACATCCAGGGCCCGGTCGGCGCCGACTACGCTTTCGATAAGCTCGGCAAGAAAAAGGCCTACATCCTCGACGACACTGAAGTCTATGGTAAGGGCATCGCCGACGAGTTCGAGAAAGAGTTCAAGGCCAAGGGCGGCACCGTGCTCGGCCATGACGGCGTGCCGAAGGGCACCACCGACTTCAGCTCGATCATGAGCAAAATCGCCGCGACCAGCCCCGACATCCTCTACTACGGCGGCACCCAGTCGAACGGCATCCCGCTGGCCCGCAAGGCCATGAAGCCGGCCGGGCTGAATATCCCCTTGATGGGCGGCGACGGCATCGTCGAGAGCGGCTACACCACGGCCGCCGGCGCCGATGGCGAAGGCGATTACGGCACGGTGGCCGCGGTCAACGCCAACCTGCTGCCGGATTCTAAGTCCTTTATCGACGCCTACAAGGCGGCTTATGCCAGCGACCAGTGGCAGGGCGTGCCGCAGGCCTACAGCGCGAATGCCTACGACGCGACCAATATCATCATCGCGGCCATGAAAACGGCCGGCAAGAAGGACCGCGCGGCCATCGCCGCCGCCATCGCGGCGACCAAAGATTTCAAGGGCGCGATCGGCACCACCAGCTTCGACGCCAACGGCGACACCACCAATCGCTGGATCTCCATCTACCAGGTCAAGGGTGGCACCTGGACGTATATCGACCAGCAGCAGTTCGCAGCTAAGTAAGTGCAGTCCACCAGATAAGCGCAGGAGGGGCGGCTCCGGCCGGAGCCGCCCCCTTACCGCACCAACGGGGTAGTCACCCGAGAGGAACCCTGCATGGCCTTCCACTTTGATCTTATCTTGTTGCTGCAGCAATTGATCAATGGTATTTCCAAGGGCTCCGTTTACGCACTCATCGCGCTCGGCTATACCATGGTCTACGGTATTATTGAGCTGATCAATTTCGCCCACGGCGACATCTTCATGCTGGGCTCCTTTACCGCGATCAGCGCCCTGGAGCTCTTCGGGGTCAACACCAAGGCCCCCGCCAACGAGACGCTGAAGGATCCCGTCGTCGTGGTGGCCGTCTTGTTTCTGAGCCTGGTGATTACGATGGTCGCCATGGGCTTGCTGGGCGTCCTCGTCGAGCGGGTGGCCTACCGGCCGTTGCGTAACGCGCCCAAGCTGGCGCCGCTGATCTCGGCCATCGGTGTGTCGTATATCCTGCAAAACGCCGGCGAAACCTGGCGCGGGCCGTCGACCGTCAACTTCCCGGCGGTCTTTGTCGAGCCCCTCCTCCAGATCCCGACACTGGACCCCAGCCGCTTCCTGACGATCCGCAGCAAATCGATCCTGATCCTGGTGGTCAGCCTGATCCTGATGGCTCTGCTGACCCAGTTCGTGCAGCGCACCAAGATGGGCAAGGCGATGCGCGCCACGGCACTGGACCGCGAGACGGCCACCCTGATGGGCATCAACGTCAACATGACCATCGCCCTGACGTTTTTTATCGGCGCCTCGCTGGCCGGGGCCGGCGGGTTACTGTATGGGATGTTCATCCGCGGCGTGCAGTTCCAGTTAGGCTTTCAGGCGGGACTCCGGGCGTTTACGGCTGCTGTTCTAGGCGGGATCGGCAATATCCCGGGCGCGATGCTCGGCGGCTTCCTGATCGGGCTGGTTGAAGCCCTCAGCGACAACTACTTGCAATCCCAATGGACGCAGGCCGTCGTCTTTGGCGTGCTGATTTTGATCCTCGTCTTCCGTCCGTCCGGGCTGCTGGGCCAGCGCGTGGCGGAGAAGGTGTAGCCGGCCATGCAACAGTCACGCAATCTGGGAGCCGGGCAGGCTCGCGGCAACCTGTTTCCGCCCGCGGCCCGCGCGAGCCGCCGCTCGATGATCACCGCGCTCGTCCTCGGTGTGCTGCTGCTGCTGCTGCCGGTCCCCGAGATGCTGCGCGCGGCGCAGATTGTCACCCTCCCCGGGGCGGGGTTTCTCAACCAGGCGATCATTAACGCGGCGGCCGATACCGGAGCCTTTATCCTGCTGGCCCTGGGGCTGAATATCGTCGTCGGCTACGCGGGCCTGCTCGACCTGGGCTATGCGGCCTTCTTCGCTATCGGCACCTACAGCTACGCCATCCTCGCGTCGTCCTGGAAGGAGATCCACATCCCCTTCTGGGTGATGCTCTTCCTCTCGGCCGGGATCACGGCCTTGTTCGGCCTGGCCTTTGGCGCCCCCACGCTCCGCCTGCGCGGCGATTACCTGGCCATCGTCACCCTGGGCTTCGGGGAGATCGTGCCGACCTTTATCCTCAACCTGGATCAATTGACCGCCGGCACGAACGGCATCTCGGGGATCGACAAACCCTCGATCGGCAGCTTCGTGATCGGGGCGAACAACGATAACATCGGCTTTTATTACCTCGCGCTGGCGCTGGTCGCCCTCATTATCTTTATCGTCAACCGCCTGCGCGACTCGCGGCTGGGCCGCGCCTGGATGGCGATCCGCGAAGATGAGCTCGCCGCGGCCAGCATGGGGATCAATACCACGGTGACCAAGCTGCTGGCCTTTTCCCTGGGGGCCGGCATCTCCGGCTTTGCCGGGACGTTCTACGGCGCCCACCTCGGCTTTGCCTCGCCGGAGCAGTTCAACTTCAGCCAGTCCGTGCTGATCCTCTGCATGGTCATTCTCGGCGGCATGGGCAATATGTGGGGCGTGATCCTCGGCGCCGTGATCATCTACCTGCTGCAAACCGTCTTGCTGATCCAGCTCAATAACTGGGTCAACGATCTGGGGCGCGCGCTGCATGTCGATTTCCTGGTCCAGCTGAACCTGAGCAGCAACACCTTCTATATCTACGGCATCGTGCTGGTGCTCTTTATGCTCTTCCGTCCCGAAGGGTTGTTGCCGAACAGCCGGCGCCGTGAAGAGCTCCACCCCGAGAGCACGGCGATCGAGCAGGCCGAGCGGCAGGAAGTCTACGATACCCGGGAAGCCCAGCAGGCCGATCCGGATACCCGAGGAGGGGAGTAACCGATGAGCCAGGCAGCCCCGACCCCCCCGACCAACGGCGTTGTGCAGACCGCGCCGGGGCCCGGCACGCACCCGGCGAGCGCCAATGTGTTGTCGGCCGAAGGGATCACGATGCGCTTTGGTGGGCTGGTCGCCGTCAACAACGTCGATTTCACCATCCCGCGCGGCGCGATCGTCAGCCTCATCGGGCCGAACGGCGCGGGCAAGACGACCTTCTTCAATACGATCACCGGGCTCTATAAGCCGACGAGCGGGCGGCTGGTCCTGGAAGGCCGCGACATCACCGGCATCTCCCCCGACCAGATCACCGCCCTGGGCATCGCCCGGACGTTCCAGAATATCCGCCTCTTCGCCAATATGACGGCCCGCGAGAATGTGCTGGTCGGCCAGCATTGCCGGCTGCGCGCCGGCTTGTTCGGGATCGTGATCCGCACCCCGACCGTGCGGCAGGAAGAAGCCACGGCCCATGCCAAGGCCATGCAGCTGCTGGAGATGGTCGAGATGGCCGATAAGGCCGACGAAGTGGCCAAAAACCTGCCGTATGGCGACCAGCGCCGCCTGGAGATTGCGCGCGCCCTGGCCAGCAACCCCCGGCTGCTCTTGCTGGACGAGCCGACCGCCGGGATGAACCCGAACGAGACGGCCGACCTGATCACGTTTATCCGCGGCCTGCGGCAGCGCCTGGAGCTCTCCATTCTGCTGATCGAGCACGATATGAAAGTCGTCATGGGGCTGTCGGAGCGGATCTCCGTGTTGGATTACGGGGTCAAGATCGCCGAAGGCAGCCCCGAAGAAGTGCGGGCCAACCCGCGCGTGATCGAGGCCTACCTGGGCCGCCCGACCACGAGCGCCTAAACCATCCGGGGTCAAGGAGCCTGCCGAGCCATGGACGCGACGGCACCATTTCGCCCATTGATGTTACGTGCCACCGGGATCAGCAAACGCTTTGATGCCCTGCTGGCTCTGGACGGGTTTGACCTGGATGTGCCCCGCCATGGGCTGATCAGCGTGATCGGGCCGAACGGCGCGGGCAAGTCGGTGTTCTTCGACATCGTCACCGGGATCACCCCGCCGGCCGGCGGCACGATCTGGTTCAATGGGCGGGACATTACCGGCCTGCCGCCCAACCAGGTCGCGGCGGTCGGGATCGCCCGCACTTTCCAGACCAGCCGCCTGTTCGACAACATGACGGTGCTGGAAAACGTGCTGGTGGGCGAGCATACCCACCTGCACGCCAGCTTCTGGGAGGCGGTTTTCCGCACGCCCGCCATGATCCAGGAAGAAGCCGCCGCCTACACGCGCGCGCAGGAGCTGTTGCGGTTTACCGGCCTGACGGCCGCGGCCGGGCAGCTGGCCAAGAATCTACCCTACGGCGACCAGCGGCGCCTGGAAGTGGCCCGCGCCATGGCTACCCAGCCCCAGCTGCTGCTCTTAGATGAGCCGACGGCGGGCATGAATCCACACGAGACGGCGACGATGATGACGTTTATTGCTCGGCTGCGCCAGGAGTGGGGAGTCACCATTCTGCTGATCGAACATGATATGCGCATCGTGATGCGCATCTCGGATCGGGTCACCGTGCTCGACCACGGGGTCAAGATCGCCGAGGGATCGCCCGACGAGATCCGCGCGGACCCGCGGGTCGTCGAGGCCTATCTCGGCCGGCCGCTCTGGCTGGCGACCCCGCAATCCGCCGCCCCCTAAGTCCACCCATCCACCCGGCACCAGGTCCCGCTATAGGAGCACAGCATGGCCTTATTGGAAGTCGACAACATCGAAACCTATTATGGCAACATCAAGGCCCTCAAGGGCGTGTCGCTGACGGTCAACAAGGGTGAGATCATCACGCTGATCGGCAGCAACGGGGCCGGCAAAACCACCACGCTGCGCACCGTGTCCGGCATGCTGCGGCCGCGTAAAGGCCAGGTCCGGCTGGATGGCAAGCGCATCGACACCCTGCCCGCCGACCAGATGGTCCGGCTGGGGATCGCCCATTCGCCGGAAGGCCGGCGGATTTTCCGGCGCATGACGGTGCAGGAGAACCTGGAGATGGGCGCCTTCGCCCGCAACGATCGGGCCGCGATCGCCCAGGACTTCGCGCATGTCCTGACCCTCTTCCCGCGCCTCAAAGAACGGATCAACCAGCAGGGGGGCACCCTCTCCGGCGGCGAGCAGCAGATGCTGGCGATGGGCCGCGCCCTCATGAGCAAGCCGACGATCCTGCTGCTGGACGAGCCCTCCATGGGCCTCTCGCCGATCCTGGTCGAAACTATTTTCACCATTATCCGCGACCTCAACGCGGCCGGGAATACGATCCTGCTGGTCGAGCAGAACGCCCTGCTCGCTTTGCAAATTGCCCACCGCGGGTATGTGATCGAGACCGGACGCATCGTGCTCGAAGACAGCGGCGCCAATCTGCTCAAGAGTGAACAGGTGCGCAAGGCGTACCTGGGCGAGGACTAGCCATCCCCGGCCTGACCACCCGGGTCCTGCGGCGCGGCGACCTGCCCGCGGTCGCCGCGCTCCTGGCCGACCAGTACCGCCGCTGGCATCAGGAGGACCCCCGGCTCTCCTGCCCGCCCCAGGTGGAGCAGGCCGCGCGCCGCGTGCTAACCTACGATCAGGAGCTGGCGGAGACCTGGGCGGTGGTGGCCGAGCGGCTGGTGGGGCCCGGCGCCCGCCCGGCTCCCGTCGGCTACCTGCGCGCCTGGGGCCGCCACTTCGGCCCGCAGGACTCCCAGCTCATGTGGCTCCCGCAGGACCACCTGACGTGTGAGGTGTTCTTCCAGTTCGCGGCGGCGGCGACGGAAGACCCGGGCGCTATGTTCACGGCCCTGTTTGACGCCCTGGGCCGGCTCAGCCCGGACGCGACCACCAGCCCCTGGGTGCTCTCGCTGGTCCCGCCCGGGGCCGGCCTGGACGCCGCTCTGGCCGCCCTGGGCTTCCGCCCCACCTCGATCTTCGCCTATCGCGCCCACCGCATCCCGCCGCCGGCCCGGCCGCCGGCCGGCCTGGGCATCCGGCCGGCCACCCCGGCTGATAGCGGGGCGATTACCGCGCTCTACGCCGACCTCTGCGCGTACCACGCCGCCAATGATCCGTTCGCCGATCGCCTGCCCCCGCGCCTGTGGGACGACTTTGATTATGTCCTGCGTAGCGTGCTGGCTGAGCCACGCCGCTGGGTGCTCCTGGTCGGCTACCGGGAGGACGCGCCCGCGGCGCCCGTGGCGTTCGCCCTGGCCTCGGTCGATACGGAAGAGAGCGGCCCGGCGGTGATCACCCAGCTGCCGCAGGGGCGGGTGGGGTTCATCCACGACTTTATGATCGCCGAGGCGGTGCGCGGCCAGGGGCTGGGGCACGCCCTCTGGAGTGCCACCTACACCGCCCTGCTCGGGCGCGCCCCCGGCCCCCCGGCGCGGGGCGGGCTCCACGGCACCTGGCTGATCTACCGGCCGACCAACCCCACCGGCGCCCGTTTCTGGCCCGCCCTCGGCTATACCCCCCTCTACCTGATGTGGCGGCGGGGCGGCTGGGATCGCGCCGGAGGGCGGTAGCGCGGGCCCGTCAGGCGTCCGCACGGGCGACCGCTTCGATAATCGGGCGGGGGCCCCGGGTGGGGATGATCCGGCTCAAGCGGAAGCCGGCCGCGTCAAAGATGGAGTGGAACTGCGCCTCGGTGCGCTCATAGCCGTTGAGCAGCACCCACATCATCAGGTCCATCTCCACCGCCGGCGAGGGGCCGGTCACGCGCTCCGGCACGAGCAGTTCGACGACCACGACTTTGCCGCCTGGCGCCATGGCCTGGCGGATGTTTTTCAGGATCTTCACCGCGTCGGCGTCGACCCAATTATGCAAGATCGCGGTGAGGAGATAAACATCCCCCCCGGCGGGAACGGCCTGGAAGAAGTCGCCCTGGACCACCTGGCAACGATCGCGCAGCCCGCTCGCCTCGAAAAACAGGTCCAGGCCCTCGGTAACGATATCGAAGAACACGCCGTGAAGCTGCGGGTGCGCGAGCAGGATGTCCGCCAGGATGGTCCCGTAGCCCCCCCCGACATCCACGATCTGCTGAGCCGCCGCGAAGTCGTAGTATTCCAGCAGGGATTTCGCCGTGCCTTTCGCCTGATCCACCATGAAGCTGTGCAAGCCCTCCTGGCGGTCCACCTCGCTGTGGAGATAGGCGTAGAACGACTTCCCGAAGATGTGGTCAAAGGCGATCGCGCCGGTCTGGAACGCGTGCAGCAGGCCGCCCCAGGCGGGGTAGTGCTCCTCCACGAAAAAGATCGTCCCGACCCGCAAAGAGCCGGGCACATAGCTTTGCAGGTATTCGCCCACCGGGGTAAGCCGGAACCGACCATCCGCCGCCTGCGCCAGCACGCCATAATGCGCCAGCCCGCGCATCAGGCGGTGTGTGCGCTCAGCGTCCGCGCCCAGGGCCGCGGCCACCTCGGCACTGCTGCGGGGGCCCGCGCTGAGCTGGTCGGCGAGGCCGATCTTGGCCGCCACATAAACGGCCTGGGACGCCGCAAACCCATAGGCCAGCTGCAGCAGCTGCACACTGGGCGGGAGCGCCGGGGGGGCCACCACTTTTACCTGATCAAACGCAGTCTGGTATTCATCGGCCATCTGTTGTTTCCTTTCTCGGCAGGTCCCCGATTCCGATAGGCGGCGGCTTTAACGGGTAGGTGGCGGCTTTAACGGGGCGGGGGCGCCGCCGGCTGCGTGAGCAGGCGCAGGTTAATGCCACTCAAGATCATGCGGACGTTTTTGGTGATCAGTTGCACCCGGCGGGTGGCCGCGATCGCGCTGGCGTGATCGGGCGCCATCTCCACGGCGATCAGCTGGCTGACCTCGTTTTCGAGCAACGCAGCGGCGGCGATCAGCGCCGGCGCTGATGCCCCTTTGCCAATTCGCTCTATCCCAGTCTGCTCGACATAGGCGCGCAAGGCGGCCATGTCGTTGCTGGCCAGCATCGCGGCGAGCGCCTCGTAGTCGTGGCGGAACATCTCCTGCAGCACCGCCGCGGGGAGGCTGCGATACCACGGCACCTGGGAACAAGCCGCCGGCAGCGTCCGCGCCACCAAGGATTCGAGATGCGCGACCACGAGCTCCGCAGCCCGGCTGCTATTTGCCGTACCATCCATGTGAAGTACTGCGCTCCTTAGCGAGGGGGCACGGCCCCCGCGAAACCGCCGTCTGTACCGCGAAGAGTAGACCCGGGGGTAGCAGCGCTGAGTATAAAGCAAAGCACACGGGAAGGCAAGAGCCGGCTACCCCTCGCTCCAATCCATTTGTTCTTGCAGGCCCCGGATGCGCGTGGCCAGGGCGGCGCGGCTCGTCACGGCGAGCTCGTCCATCCGGTCGAGGATGGATTGCAGGGCCGCCTGGTCGGCGGCGCTGGGCACCCCGAGCTGCGCATCCGTGCGCGGTTGCGCGAGCCAGCGGCGCACCTCGGCGATATCGGCGACGCCGACTTCGTCCATCTCCTCGGCCAGGCTCTCCAGGTCTTCCAGCAACAACATCTGCTCATAGTCATCGGCAGCGGTGGGTTTGTCGGCCATGGCGGTATCCTCCCGACCGGGCGAGCGAGCAAGAATCCTGCCCTCGACCCCGGGGGTCCCGCGGCGGCGCCTCGCCGCGGGCGCCGGTGCAACCCGGCGGCGCCCCGTCCGTTGAGTAGAGTAGACCCGCGAGTCGCGGGCGGCCCGGTTCTCGCAGTGCGTGCCTCTTGGCCGGGCCGCTCACGACTTGCTGGGCATAGTTTGTGCAGGGGCCGCCCTGGTAGCGGGCCGGGGCACCAACCCCGGCCCCTGGTTTATGGCCTAGTGTAGCAGGAGGAATGGCAATGAAACCCCGAGTAATCTTAAGCCTGACGGCGGCCGCCAGCCTGGCGATGTCCGTGGTCGGCCTGGCGAGCGTGGGCGCCCAGCAGTACCCCGTGTTCGCCCACCCCGCGTTTGAGCGAGTCTGGAACCGCACGGACTCGCTGGTGGCCGAGGGGCGGGTGCCCCGCAGCTGGTTCTGGGGCCCGCACCCGAACACGCCCGGCCTGTATGAGACGCTGACCGATGCCCCGGACGGGTCGGGTCAGCGTCTGGTCCAGTATTTCGATAAGAGCCGCATGGAGCTGAACAACCCGCAGGCCAATCCGAACGATCCTTTCTATGTGACGAACGGCCTGCTCACGGTCGAGCTGATCGGCGGCTGTATCCAAACCAGCACGCAGAGCCCGTGCGGCGAAGAGCGCTACCCGGCCTATATCCCCATGTCGGGCGACTCGGGCGACCAGCTGTCGCCCACGTATGCCGCATTCGGCAAAGTGGCCAATAGCCGCTTCGGCGACCACCCCGCCGACGACGCCCGGGGCCAGCAGATCACCGCGACGATCGACCGGGACGGCAACGTCGGCACGGACCCCTCCAAAACCGCGGTGCCGCTGACCAAGTACGTCTACTATGAGGCGACGACCAGGCACAACGTCCCCGAGGCGTTCTGGAACTTCCTGAACCAGGTGGGCGATGTGCGGGAGCAGGGCCGCATCGTGCAGGCCCCGATCAGCAGCCCCTGGTTCTATGTCACGGGCCTGCCGATCAGCGAAGCCTACTGGGCCAAAGCCACGATCCGCGGCCAGGTAACCGACGTGCTGATCCAGGCCTTCGAGCGCCGGGTGCTGACCTACACCCCGACCAATACCCCGGCCTTCCAGGTCGAGATGGGCAATATCGGCCAGCATTACTACAACTGGCGCTATGCGTTCTTCGGCCAGCCCGGTCCCGGCACCGGTACACCGTACAACACACCGGTCGGCGGCGGCACCCCGACGGTCGCGGCGACCAACACGCCCGGCCCGGCCGGGACCGTCTCGCCCACCGCGGTAAGCACTGCGGTCGTGCCCACCAGGACGGCCGTGGCGTCGCCGACCAGCACCCCGGCGGCGATCGACTTCACGCCGACCGCCACCGCGACGATCACGCCGCACCCCGGCCTGGGCACCACCGCCACGCCCACGCCCACGCCCTAACCGGCCGGGGCAATACGGGGCCGCGGGCAACACTGCCCGCGGCCCTTTTTGCGGACTGTGAGAGGGCCCGGAATGAGCAGCGGTATGGCACGCGGTCGACTCCCCACGATCCTACATCCTACTGATCGTTGCATAAAGATCTAAAGTTTCTGCGCGCGATGCGCAGCACCAGGTTTGCGGTTTTGCTGCTGGGGAACGGCCCCCGGCTGTAGCGGCGGGG
>DATGEF010000298.1:0-2395 GCA_035310405.1 Chloroflexia bacterium
CGCCGGAGGTGGCCTTTTTCCGTGAGCTGGTCGCGCGCTGGCAGGCGCTGGTCACCCGCCTGCTCACGCGGGCCGGCCAGATCACCATCCGCGAGCGGGTCAGCAGCCCCTACCTGTTCACGACGCCGGTGCGCGGCGCGGCGCTGGTCGGCCGCGAGGATGTGTTCGACGAGATCCGCCGGCTCTGGGTGCGGCCCGGGCAGCGCAACTCGCTGCTGATCCATGGCCACCGCCGCATGGGCAAGACCAGCGTGGCCCAGGCCCTGGGCGAGCGTTGCCAGCTCGGCGCGGACACCCGCCTGCTCTACCGGTCGATGGAGGGGCTACATCTGGAACGGGGGCAGCCGGGGGAACTCTACCGCGCGCTGGCCTTCCAGTTCTGGCTGCTGGTCAAGGACCGTCTGCCGCGGCCCGACGCCGCCCAGCTTACCGGGCCGGCGGGGCGGGCCACCTTCGACGAGTTCCTGGCCCTCTTCGCCGAGGCGCGGGGCGCGCTGCGCGTCGTGCTGGTGCTCGACGAATTCGAGCTCCTCTACCACGGGCTGGGCACCGCGACAGCCAACGAAGTGATCAAGCAGCTACGGGACCAGACGCAGACCTACCCCTGGCTGGCCCTGGCCCTGGTCGGGCTGAGCGACCTGGACGACTGGCGCCTCTCCTACCACAGCCCGCTGCTCGGCTGGGCGCCGATCGCCATGGACTTTCTGACGCCCGCCCAGGTGGCCAACGTGCTCGCCAACCCGCTCCGGGACGCCGATTTCCCGCTCGACTACAGCCCCGACGCGCTGAGCGCCATCGCCACCCAAACCCACGGCCAGCCCTACCTGGTGCAGATCGTGGGCGACCTGCTGGTCGAGCACTATAACCGGCTGGTCTTCGCCGAGCACCAGAGGCATACGGACGTGTTCGACGCGGCCGATGTACAGGCCGTGCTGGACGATGCGCGCTTCTATGAGACGGCCGCCGCCTACTTCGAGGGCGTCTGGGGCCAGGCCGAGCGCGGCCAGGCCGGCGAAACGGCCGTGCTCACCGCGCTCGCCGCCCAGCCCGCGGGGCTGGCCGAGGCGGCCCTGCGCGCGGCCACGGGGCTCGCCGACCCCGCCGCCTTCGACAAAGCGCGCGACGCTCTCGCCCGCCACAAAATGATCCTGCTCGTCGACGGGCGCTGGCAACACGCGGTCCCGCTGATGGCCCGCTGGGTGCGCCACCGGCCCCGGCCGGACGCCCCGGCCCCCGGCCCGGACGCGGGGCCGTGATGGAGGTCAGCAATCCCTTCCTCGGCTGGGGCGCCCGCGACGATCTCACGCTGTTCGTGGGCCGGGATGACCCCTGCCGGCAGGTCTGGGCATGGCTGCGCAGCGGCGAAAATGCGACGATCGTCGGCGAGCAAAGCACCGGCAAAACGAGCTTCCTGCGGCTCATCCGGGCGCAGGCCGCCGCGCAGCTCCCCGGCGCCGTGCGGGCCATCTGGCTCTCTGCGGACGACATCCGCACCCGTGAGCGCGCCGAAGCGACCCTCGTCAAGCGGCTCCAGGGGGGCCCGGCGCGGGCCGACCTGGAAGAGCTGATCCTCGACCAGCAGCTGATCCTCCTGCTCGACAATCTCGATGCGCTCGACCCCGACAAGCCCGGCTGGCGGGTGCGCCAATGGCTGCGCAGCCTCTCGGAGAATCCCAGCACGCGCATCCAGCTCGTGGCCACCAGCAGCCAACCGTTGCGCGAGCGGTTTCCGGAACGCAAAGAGCGTGAGTTCGGGGGCTCCAGCTTCCACGGCATCATGAGCCGGGCGATTACCCTGCCGCCCTTCTCGCGCGCTGAAGCCGCCGAGCTGATCCGGCGGGTGCTGGCCCGCAGCCCCGCGGGCGGCTGCGCCCCGGCGGATTTTGCCCCGCTGCTCGACGGCTCGCTCGTGCCCGGCGTCCTCTGGCGGGAGTGCTATACCCACTACGAGGCCCTCCGCCGGGGCGCGGCCGGCGCGCCCCCGCCCCAGCCCACGTCCCCCCCGATCGTGGGCGACGCGCGACTGCGGCTATCGGGGCCGCAGGAGGCAGCACTCCAGCAGGCCTTGCTGCAGGCTTTCCCCCAACTGGCGGCTCTGGAGCAGATGGTGCGCTTTCAGTTGGAGGAAAATCTGGCGGACATCGCCATCGGCGACAGCCTGGCGGCGATCACTTTCCGGCTGATCGGCTGGGCCCGCGCCCAGCAGCGGCTGGAAACGCTGGTGCGGGGCGCCCTGGCCGCGAATCCCGGCAGCATCGCGTTGCGGACTTTCGCCGGCGAAATGGGCCTGCTCGACCGCGAACCGCCCCCCTACTGATCGTTGCATAAGTTACGAACGTTTTCCGCCGGCCAGCGGCGCGCCAGGATCGTTACGGTGGGTGTAGCGGCGGGGCTT
>DATGEF010000299.1:0-13456 GCA_035310405.1 Chloroflexia bacterium
TTTTAGTGTCCGCCCACCCCCGCTTACGCGAGATTGCCCAGGACCTTGGGGTCTACGCGGCCCTCGCCAAGCCCTTTGATATCGAGCTCTTGCTCGACTACGTCGGGCGCGTCCTGGGCCCCCCGCTCCCCTCAACCAGCCACGTCTTCGGCAGCGAGACCTATTCCTGATCCCCCGCTTGTTCGCGAAAGCCTTGACAAAGCCTGAACCCCATGCTATCATAGGCGGGGACATGCTGACTTGATCCCTGCTGAGGTGCGCTTTTGCCCGATACCCGTGATGCGCCGGTTTATAACATCAAAGCCGTGGCGCGCCTGACCGGGGTGGCGGCCGACACGCTGCGGCGCTGGGAAAGCCGCTACCAGATTTTATCGCCCCAGCGTAGCACGGGCGGCTATCGCATGTACTCCCAGCGCGATGTCGACACCATCCGCTGGCTGAAAGGGCGGGTGGCCGAAGGTCTGACCATCAGCCGGGCCTGTGAACTGCTGCGGACTCGCGCGGGGAACCTGGATCCGCCGCCGGACCCCCGCCTGCCGGCGGCCCCCCCCGCCGCGCCTGTGCCCGCCGGTGGGGCCAGCACGCCGCGCGCGCTCCCCTTGCTGGCCGCGCAGATCTTGGAGGCCCTGGGGCGGATGGAGGAAGCGCCGGCCGCCCAGCTGCTGAGCGAGGCCCTGGCCCTGTACACGGTCGAGCAGGTGGTCGAGCAGTTGGTCTATCCGGCGCTGGTCCAGGTGGGGGAGTACTGGCTGCGGGGCGACTGGAGTGTCGCGCAGGAGCACTTCGCGAGCGCCTTTATGCGCGGCCGCCTGGCCAACTTACTGCACAGCAGCCCGTTCAACACGGGGGGCCGCCCGGTCCTGGTCGCCTGTGCGCCCGACGAGCTACACGAGATCGGCGCGCTGATCGTGGCCCTCTATTTGCGGCGGAGCGGCTACCGGGTGCTCTACCTGGGCCAGAACGTGCCTCTGGACAGTTTGCTGAGCATTGTGCGCACGCTCCGCCTGACGGCGATCTTTTGCTCGGCCAGCCGCCCGGATACTGCGGGTAATTTACGGCCGCTCGTCGACCTGCTCCAGGCGGCCAGCGCCCAGATCGGCTACCGGCCATTGCTGGCCTTTGGCGGCGCGGTCTTCAATCGCCATCCCCAGTTGGCCGAGCAGATGGGCGCGGTCTACCTGGGAGCGGAGGCCGGAGCGGCGGTGCAGCGCCTCCGCGAGCTCACGGCCTGATCGCGGGCCGGCCGCGCCGGCGCAGCCGCCACCCGACCCCCACCGGATAGCCGATCATTTTACCGCAGTCTCCGGTGAGCCGGATGAGTGGCACCAGGGCGACGGCTTGCACTTGCGCGGCCGGCGACAAGCCGGCGAGCCAGGGGCGGAGCCGGCGATAAGGCCCCGCACAATAGGCCAGCGCGCCCCCCAGCAGCAGGAGACCGAGGGCCGGCCACCGGCGGGCGCCCCCCAGCAGGGGCAGCGCCAGCAGGTAGGTGGCATAGCGGATGGCGTGCCGCCGGCGCCAGAGATCGGCCTTGCCGTCGCCGCGCGCATAGAGATAGTACTGCCGATAGAAAGCCCGCAGGCTCCCGCGGGGCCGGAACAGCACCACGGCGCGAGGGGCAAACACAAACCGGCTGCCTTGCCGCTGCAACGCCAGGTCGAACACGAGATCTTCGCTGTAGTCGAGCCACTCCGGGTAGCCGCCGGCCGCCTGCCAGGCCGTTTTGCGAAACGCGACCGAGCGGCTGGAGGGTAAGAAGCGCGCCGGGTCGATATCCTCCACCACGGGCAAGACCGTGGCGCCCAGCGCGCGCTCAAACACGGTCTGCGGGTCGGGCGCGAAGAACCCGCTGACCACGTCGATCGCCGCCGCGTCCGGCCCGGCAAAGGGGGCCAGCAGCGCGGCCAGCCAGCCGTCCGGCAAGGACACGCCGGCGTCGGTCACCGCGATCAGGGGGTAGTGCGCGGCCGCGATCGCGGCGTTGCGGCCCTGGCTGATATTCGCGCCGGGCCGAACCAGCAGCCGCAGGGGCCAGGGCGCGGCCGCCGCGGCCGCGGCGATCCGCTCCACCGTCCCGTCCCGCGACCCGCCGTCGACGATCACGACCTCGTCCGGCGGCTGGCTTTGGGCGCGCAGGGATGCCAGCACCCGGTCGATGCTCCCCGCCTCGTCGCGGACGGTCATGATTAACGAAGTCCTGAGTGGCAAGTCCTGAGTTGAAAGTCCTGACCCCTGACCCCTGACCCCCGACCCCTCGCCCAGTACCGCGGCGAAGCGGGGGATGATCTGGGACCAGGCATAGGGGGCCGCGGCCTGGCGGGCGGCCGGGCCGAGCGTGGCGCGGCGGGCGGGATCGGCCAGCAGACCGTTGACGGCGGCGGCAAACGCCGCGGGCGTATCGGCCAGGATCAGATCGCGGCCGGCGCACACGGCGACACCTTCGGCGCCCAGGGTCGTGCTGACGATGGGCCGCCCCAGGGCCAGCGCCTGCAGGAATTTGAGGCGCACCCCGCCGCCGATGCGCATCGGCACGACATAGACCGTGGCCGCGGCGACCCAGGGCCGGGGATCGGCGACGGCCCCGGTGACCCGCACGCCCGGCAACGCGCCGAGCGCCTGGACAGCGGGAGCGGGGTGGCGGCCGACGATCGCGAAAGTCGCGGTGGGATGGGCACGGCGGATGGCCGGCCAGCAGGCCCGGCAGAACCAACGCACGGCGTCGACATTGGGCCGAAAGTCCATGCTGCCGTCGAACACCAGGAGCGGCCCCGCCGCCTGTAGCGCCGTGACGGCCGGATCGGCCGGGATGGCCGCCGGCGACCACTCGGCCAGATCGACCCCGTTCGGCACCACGGCCACCTCCAGCCGCGGATCCAGCCGCTGGAGCGCCGCCCGATCCGCCGCCGACACGGCTGTGATCCGGGTGGCGGCCCGGCACACGGCGCGCTCATAGCGGCAGAGCCGCCGCCACTGGACCAGCGAATAGGCGGCGCCCGCGGCCGCGCGGGGCTGGTAGGCGGCGCGGAGATCGCTCAGGAAAGTACGGTGCTGCAAGAGATATTCGGCGTTATGCGCGTCGAACAGCCAGCGCCCCCCGAGAGCGTGGCGGTACGGGGCCATCTCGATGCCTTCAACGATCACGTAGTCATACGCGGCGGCGGCCTGCATCTGCCGGAGGGCGGCCGCCAGGGCCGGGGTGGCGAGGCGGCGGGCCATGTCGGGGAGCCGGCTACGGAGCAGCGTCTGCACGCGGTCGCGCGGGGTGCGCACGGGGGGCGGGACCAGGCCCAGCGCGGCCAGGACCGGGGCGCCGGGCAAGGATGGCACCGCGGGCCCCGCCCAGATCCCGCCCGGGCACCCCGGCGGCGCGAAGGTGAGCAGGGCGACTTCATGGTCCAGGGCGAGCCCGGCGATCAGGTGGCGGTTGCGGATCGCGGCCCCCTGGGTCGCCGGGAACGGCAGCTGGGGCGTCAGGAAGAGCAGACGCACGCGGCTACGCTTGCTGAAAACTCAGCAGGATGGCATCCTGGCGCGCGTGCATGCGGGCGCGGTCGCCCGGGTCGTGGTCGTCATAGCCGAGCAGGTGGAGCAGCCCATGGACGAGCAGGACGTCGATCTCGCCGGCCGCGTCATGGCCGTACTCGGCGGCCTGGGCGGCGGCGGTCTCGTAGGAGATGACGACATCGCCCAGGTAGACCGGCCAGCCGGGCGGTGTGACAAACTGGACGGCAGAGGCCTGAGCGGTATCGCTGTCGGTGCCTTCGGTGGTATCCGCCTCGTCAAGAGGCGCGGTCGCGCCGTCCGGCACGTCGTCGCCTTCATAGCCTTCGGCGACATAGTCGGTGGCGGCAACGGTATCTTGTTCGACGCCCTCGGGCTCCTCCTCGTCGGGCGCCGGCGGGGTGGGCGCGACCGGGGCTGTGCCGGCGCCAAAGGAGAGCACGTCGGTGGGATAATCGTGGTCGAGATATTGTTTGTTCAAGGCCTGAATCTCCTGATCGTCGGTAATCGTAATGCCTAACTCTAACGCTTCCTGATGCCCTTCGGCGATCAGGGTGAACACCGCGAGGGTGTGCAGGCGATCGGCGTCGAGGCCGGCGCTATACGCGGGCGCCAGCTGCACGCTGATCCAGTACTGATCGTCGCTGACCAGGCTGCGGAGGGGCGGCTCCGCCGCCGCATCAGACAGATTCGGTTGAGTTGGCATGGGGCGTCTCCCTCGCGGGGGCGCCGGCGAGCGGCATCGGGGCGCCATTACTGGTAACGATCGGGGCGACTGTTCTGCTCTCGGCATGGCCGTTGGGAGGGGACGCGGGGGCCGGCACGGCCGGCTTGTCGGGGTAGCTGATGCGCGGGTGATAGATGCCGCTCAGCATCGCGCAGAAAGCATCCTGGATGCGGGCCAGGTCACGGACCGTCAGGTCGCACTCGTCCAGCTGGCCATCTTCGAGCCGGTCCTTGATCGTCCGCCGGACGATGCCCGGGATACTATTCGGCGCCGGCTCGACGTCCGCGGCCCCCGCGCCCTGATTCTCTAGCTTGCCCGCCTGGGCGATCGAGCGTACGGTGGCTTCGGTGGAGTCGGCCAGCATCAGGATGGCGGCTTCTTTGGTCTGTGGTTTGGGCCCCGGGCAGCGGAAGTCCTCGATGCGGGCGGCCGCGTCGCCTTGCAGCGCCTGGTGGTAGAAATACTTCATCACCGTGGTGCCGTGGTGCTGCGGGATGCAGTCGATGACCCGGCGGGGCAGGTGCGAGCGCTCGGCGAGCGCCTGGCCCTCGATGATATGGTCGCGGATGAGGCGGGCACTGGTGACCGGATCCAGGTTGTCGTGGATATTGCCCATGCCCGACTGGTTCTCGATGAAGGCGTAGGGATTGAGCACTTTGCCGATGTCATGATAATAGGCCGCGACGCGGGCCAGCAGGGGGTCGGCGCCGACCAGTTCGGCTGCGTGCTCGGCCAGGTTGCTGACGACCAGGCTGTGGTGATAGGTGCCGGGGGCCTCGCGCATCAGGCGCCGCAGCAGGGGCTGGGTCGGGTGGGCCAGCTCCAGCAATTGCAGCAGGGTGGCGATGCCGAACAGGCTGCCCAGGAGGCTGAAAGTGGCAAACGTCAGGCTGGCCGAGAGCGCGCCGTTGATCCCGGCCGCCAGGGCCAGCAGCCCGACGGCGTTCCAATCCAGGTGCTGGTTCTCGACGACGCGCAACAAGAGGGCCGCGGCCAGCGAGGCGACCGTCAGGTAGACGCCGGAGAGGACGAAGGTGCTGACCCGCTCCGCCCGCCAGATGGCGAAGACGGCGGCCGTGCCGCCCACGAAATAATAGAAGGGCAGCTCGAAGCTGCCCTGCGTCAACAGGGCGGAAAACACGCCGAGCATAAAGGTGATAATGATCGCCAGGTTGGCATCCAGCAGGACGGCGACCAGCATGCTGGATGCGGCCACCGGCAGCAGATAGGGCCAGACCGCATGCCCGGGGACGACGACGCGCATAATGAGCGTCGGGGCCAGGAGCACCAGGGCCAGCAGGAGCAGGCGCCGGCGGAAGCGCCAGATTCCCGGCTGCAGCCGCAGCAGGTAGAAGTGCAGCAGCAGGCACATAATCATCACGCAGCCGGCGACGGCGCCCGCATTGGTCGCCGTGACGGTGGGGTTGCGCAGGCCGGCTTTTTCCAGCTTCTCGATGGCCGCGGCATCGGCGATCTGCCCCACCCGCAAGATACTCTCGTCCTTTTGCACCTCGACGATACGGGGCTGGACGGCATCCGCGGCCGCTTTGCGGCGCGCCTCAGTGGCGTCCTGGTTGAGCACGAGATTGATGCCGAGGAGGGGCCGGATCAGGGCGGCCGCGGCCTGGCGCTCGGCGGCGGTGAGCTCGGGCGTGAGCATGTTGGGGAGATCGTTGCGCTGCAGCTCCAGGGTGTTCGTGTCGGCGATCTTGCCGCTGATCATCAGGTTATCGTAGACGCGCAGGGCATCGGCCCGCAGCCGGGTGAAGTGGTCCGGGGTGGCCCCCAACAAGGCGCTGATCTCGCCGTCGGTGAGCCCGGCGCTGGGAAGCTGGCGTAAGCGTTGGACCCGGCTCGGGTCGGGCTGGGTATCGTCGCCGCGCATACTGGCGATCGCCGTCAGGATCGCGGCGAGCTGCTGGCTGCCGCTCGCGACCAGGCTGGGATTATTATCATAGACCGGCCCAATGGCCGCGCGTGCACTCTCCCGGTCCTGGGCGGTGAGCACTTCGCTCTCGTAGCGGAAATACTGGGGCGCGTAATAGTCCTGGGTGGCGACCTGGCCGGGGGACAACTGGAAGCGGCCGGGGAAGGCCAGCGGCAAGGCCAGGATGGCGCTGATCGCCAGGATCAGCGCCAGCGTGAACAGGCCCAGGGTGCCGGTCGTGCCCTGGCCGGAGGTTCGAGAGGGCGAAGCCGCGGGGTCTTTGCCGGGTGGCGGGCCGCCGGGGGCCGGGACGAGGCGCGGCATGGGCGAGCCGAAAGGGCGTTTTAGGGGCAAGGCGCCTCCTGGGGACGGGCCGCCGCTAGCCTTCGAGCTGCTGGCGGGCGACCTGGTTGATCAGCCGTCCCTCGGCTTTGCCCTTGAGCCGGGCCATCAGCGGAGGCATGACCTTGCTGATATCGGCCAGGCCGTGGGCGCCGGTCGCGGTGATGATCTCCTGCACGACCACGCGGATCTCGTCGGCGCTCATCTGCTGCGGCAGGTACTGCTGCAAGATGGCGATCTCTTCGCGCTCGATCTGGGCGAGGTCCTCCCGGTGGCCCTTCGTGTATTCCTCGATCGAGTCGCGGCGCTGCTTAACCTCGCGCTGCAGCACGGCCACGACCTCGTCGTCGCTCAGCGGCTGCCCGGCAGCGATCTGCGCGTTCTTGATGGCCGCGCGGGCGAGCCGGATGGTCGCCTTGCGGCGCTCGCCCGCGGCGCCCGCGCGCATGGCGTCCGGTAAATCCTGCAGTAAGCGGGCCTCGATCGTCATCAGCCTGGTCATTCCTGGCGCGCGGGCCAATAAAAAGGGTTAGAAGGCGGCACCGCCTCCGGCAGGAGGGTCGCGGCGCGCCCAAGGGCGGCGGCGGTGGTGCGGGGCGCTTCTAACCCTCGGCGGGCCTTAGCGGCGGCTCGCGCTCTTGCGCAGGCGGGCCGCGGCCTTGCGTTTGCGCTTGGCACTGGGCTTCTCGTAGTGCTCGCGCTGCTTCGCTTCGCGCAAGATGCCGTCCGCCTGCACCTTCTTGGTGAAGCGGCGCAACGCGCTCTCGAAGCTTTCGTGGTCGCCCACGACAACTTCAGCCATAATTGTCCCCTCCTTCCCGCCGGTGCCCTCTACCCCCACCACCTCTATCTCGGGATATCTCTTGAGCACCCCAGGGCAAGGGACATGCCATATCGGCTCGAGCAGGGAGGCTATCCGTTAATCCTATCTATTATACGCGCGCCCTCCAGGCTTGTCAAGCCGAATCGGCGCTTGACAGCCGGGCCGCAATGCCGTATAATACACCCGACGACAGAGCCGGAGTTTACTCCCGCTCTGTCCTTTAATGGCGGGGTAGCTCAGTGGTAGAGCAGGGGACTCATAAGCCCTTGGTCGAGAGTTCAAATCTCTCCCCCGCCACCCCCGCGCCGTTGCCCCCAGAACTGTTGTAACTGGAAGCATACAGTGGCCGCTCCGGCTACATTATGCTTCCAATCGAGTTCGGCCACATTGGCGCGCAGGCCGAGTGCGCCAGCGCTTTGCCGGCCGAACTCGCCCTCCAGCCCGCCGCGTTGAGCCCTCAGCAGGCCGGTTCCCCTGAAAAATGAGTGGAAACTCGCACGACTCGGTAGCTAAAACTTGCTACTATAGCAGACAGAGGGGCGCGCTCCGATTAAGCGGCCTATGCGCGCCCTACTTTGCGGTTTGTTACCGCGGCGTTGCGTCTCGGCCCGTTGGGCACCCGACCCGCACCATATTGCAGGAGGCTGGTGGATATGAACTCGGAGACCCGCGCCGACCTGGTGTACATCCCAGGCAACCAGGAAACGTATATCACCGCCGCGCCGGATGTGGACGGCTGGTATTGGACCATTAGCGGCACCACGCAGAACGGGCAATCTTTCGCCAGCGCCCCCGACGGGCCATACGCCGATGCGCAAGCCGCGCTCGATGCCGCGTACTATCATCTCGCCACACAGCGCGTGGACGCCGATCCGGCGCTGCAACCCTACCGGAGCCTAATTTTCGCCGACCATCCTGACCGGTCCAGGCATCTGCGATGGGTCGTCAATGCTCCAGAGGATGAAATCGTCTTCTGGGCCACGTGGCGGTCTGAGCCGCGGGTCTCCTAGTTAACGCAGGCAAGCGCGCCGACCGGGTGTGCGGGAGAAGGAATATGGCTGCGCCATCAGACACGGACATCCTGCAGACTATTCCCCTGTTTCGCGATCTTCCCGACGAAGACCTGCGACAACTGCTCGCCCTCCTCAGAGAGCGTCATTTCGATAAGGGTGAGGAAATCGGCTCTCCCGAAAGTGGGAAAGACGGCTTATCCGCGGGCTACATGGTCTTATGCGGGCAGGTGCAGCTCTCATTGCGAGACGAGGAAGGCCGATTCGTGCCCCTGGATCGGGTAGATGCCGGCGAGTATTTTGGTGCGCACGCTTTAGGGACTGCCGAGCCCAGACAGGTCACCGCCCACGCGCTCACCCCGGTGACGGTGCTCGAACTCGACCGCGATATTTTCTTCGCCTTTATCGCGCGCCATCCAGCAAGCGCCAAGCAGGTGATCATGGGGTTAACGCGCCGCCTACGCGAGACGGAGCACCTGCTCCAATACCGAGCCAGCCAGAACCCGAATACCATCGACGAGCAGCAGGTCAGTCTGTGGCAGCGCCTCACCGATCAGGTCGCCGACTTCAGCGGCACTCTCGCTTTCCTGGGCATCAACATGGCCGTGTTCGCGGGCTGGATCCTGCTTAACCAGCCGGGAAGCGCGCTATTGTTCGACCCCCCGCCCTTCTCCTTTCTGTCGATAGTCGTCTCGCTGGAAGCCATACTGCTGTCCATTTTCGTGCTCATCAGCCAGAATCGGCAGGCGCGCAAGGACCGCATTAAGGCCGACCTGGACTATCAGGTGAATCTAAAAGCGGAACTGGAGATCGGACTTATTCTCAAGCAGATAAGCGAAGTCCAGAATCGCGTGGAAACCCTCCAACACGATCACGCGCATCTCCGGGGTGCCCTTGCGGGTCTGAATGGGAACGCTACCGGGATAACGAGCGATACTACCCGGTAGCGTTCTAAGCATTAGGCGCCCTGCCGGCGCCGGCTTTCGCGGCACCAGCGCGGTTAACCGGCCGGCGCGCCCAACCACTTGCCGATCAACGCGCCCGCCCCCGCCGCCAACGCGGCGACAGCCAGCGTTTCCAGCACCGTCAGCGCCAGATTGGTGTGCGCGATAATGGCGCGCCCGATGCCCAGCAAGAGCAGCAGGATGGCGGTGAGGCTCAGCGAGACGACCCGCGCGGTGTCGAGCGGGAACAGGGCGAACGGGATGACCGGGATCGACGCCGCGAACAGGTCCGCCAGGAACATCCAGATCGCGTGGGCGACCGGATTCTGGTCCGCCGTGTCGCCCAGCTTCAGCTCGAACGCCACCTCGAATTGCAGCATGGCATCAGGGGTGCGCTGCATGATCGTTAGAATGTCGCGGGCATCCTGCGGGCTGAACCCCTGCTGGCCGAGGCGGTCGAAGATCTCTTGCTTTTCCCCCTCTGGATCGTCCTGAATCTCCCGTCTTTCTTTCGCCAGCGCGGCGCGCGCAATGCTGCGCGACGTCTGCACGTCGAGGAAGGCGCCGGCCATCATCGACACCGCCGCCGCCACGGCGCCGGTGCCTCCAGCGAGCAGCACCGGCGCGCTGCTGGTCGAGCTGGCCGCGACGCCGAAGACGAGGCCGAAGATCGATACGGTGCCGTCTTCCATGCCAAAGACGATATCGCCCGCCGATTCGGCCAGGGATTGCTTCACCTGGCTCAGCAATGTCAGCCCGCGATTGGTCTGCTTTGCCTGCGATGCTGCCATGATCGTTGCCTCCTCAGCCGATCACCCTCATCCACCATGTCTCTTCGTCTAGCCGGGGTGCCCGGGTCCGGCGGCACGGCGGGCCGGGCAGGCGGGGTTGGGCTGGCCGGCGGCGCCGGGTCCTCGCCCACCAGGTAACTTTGCAGCAGGCGCAGGGCAGGCGGCGCCAACCGGCTGATGGTCGCGGCGATGGGAATGCCGAAAAAGGCGCCCCAGAAGCCGCCCCACTGCCCGAACACCAGGATCGCGGCTGCCGTCACCAGCGGATGCAGCCCGACGGCGTGGGCCATGATCCGCGGCCCGACCAGGTTCAGATAGAGGCCCTGCATGGCGGCCAGAACGATGAGCATGAGCAAGGCGCTGGCCGGGCGCTCCGCAACCGTGATCAGCAGTGGCGGCACGAACGCCAGATAGTTGCCCACCAGCGGCACAATGATCAGCAGACCCGCGGCCAGCGCCGCCACCAGCAGGTAGGGCAGCCCAAAGGCGAACATGAGCGCGGCGTTCAGCAGCGCGTAGATCAGCGCGAAGAGCAGTTGCCCGCGCACAAAGCTGCCGAAGCTGGTCGCGACGCTGGCGCCAATCAGGCGCGCGGCCCCTTGCCAGCGTTCCGGCAGCGCCGCCAAGGTTTTGGCGCCCAGCGCGTCGCCGTCGGTCAGGAAGGAAATGGAGAAGACCAGGATCAGCGTCAGCGCGAAGAGTTGCTGGCCGAGCCCTTGCAGCGTGCCCAGGGCGTTTTGCAGCAGGCCGCCGCTGAGCGCCGCCGCCTGCTCGCGCACGCGGGCCTCCAGCTCCTGGATGTCACTGGCGCTGACGCCCAGCGTCGTGAGCATCCCCTGCGCGGCGTCGAGCAGGCCGCTCAACCGGCCCGCGTAGGTGTCCAACTGGAAGCGCAACTGGGCGATCTGGCGACTGAGTGTCGGGAGCAACAAATAGCCGGCCATGACGATCAGACCAGGGCCGGCCAGGTAGGTGACGAGCACGGCCAGCCCCGACGGCAGGCCCCGGCGCGTGAGCCGCTGCTGCGCCGGGCGCAGCAGGTAGGCCACCAACCAGCCCAGGAAAAAGAGCAGCCCGATGCCGAAGAACGGCGCCAGGAACGCCCAGGCGACACTCCCCAGGAACACCAACGCGCTGAGGATTAAGAGGGTCAGCAGCGTATGCAGCCGGCGGTTTGTAGGCGCGGAAAGCATCACCTTTCTCCTCCAGTGTAAGCCCCGCCTAGGGGCAGGGGTGCGGTGACATCCGATCCGGCCATCACCGCACCCCTACGCTACAGCCGCAGCTTGCCACTTACGCCGGGCGGCTGGTCAGGTTGCTCACCGTGTTGCCCAGGCTGCGCACCCGGAACGCGAAGCCCACCAGGGCCACCCCGGCGACAATCGCGTAGAAGCCGATCAGCCAGATGATGGACAGGGCGCCGCTGTTCGGGTAGATCAGCGCGAGCACGCCGAAGGCCACTGACGCTACGCCGCTCAGGATGTACAGCCATTCGTTAGCAATCACCGCGCGCAAGCGGATCGCGGCGACGATCTCGAAGATGCCGGTCACGACGGCCCAGGCGATGATGAAGGCCAACAGCACCGTGGCGGTGATACCGGGCCAGAAGAAGGTGATCAGGCCGACGAGGATGCCGGCCAGCCCGGTCAGCACCAGCGCCCAGCGCAGCCCCGCATCGGTCCCCGCGGCGGTCAGGCCGCCGACGAAGGCGAACACGCCGTCCACCAGCGCGTAGGCCCCGAAGAACAGGATTAACACTCCCAGGGTCGCGCCGGGCCAGACCAGCGCCACAATGCCGAAGAGAATCGCCGCGATACCGCGGATCAAGGGTATCCACCAGTTACGGGTCAATTGGGCGAGCATAGTTGGGTCCTCCTTAATTGTATTCACTGGCGGCGTGAGCGCGGCCTGCCGCCAGCTCGGAATCCGCCTGGGTGATGCTCTGATCCAGATCGGTCAGCGCGGCGCTGGTGGACTGCTTGAAGGCAGCCAGCTCGCGCTTCGCCTCCTCAAAGTCGGCCTGCGCCGCGCTGACCTCAGCCTGGAGGGCGGCGATGTCGCCGCCATAGGACACCGCCAAACGCGCCGCCAGTGCGTCCAGTTGTGCCTGTGTGGCCTGCGTCTGCCGCTCCAGTAGATCTTCCACTTTCTGCTGCGCCGCGGCGCGCTTCTGCTTCAGGGCATCCATCTGCTCGTTGATTTGCGCGCGCGCCGGCGCCGTGGCGGTCTTCAACTGGGCCTGTAGCCGCTGCAACTCGCTGGTTACCTGCTGGATCGGCGCGTGATACTCGCTGAGCGCCTGCTGCCGGGCCGTCCGCAGGTCGGCCCCGGCCTGCGCGGCGCCCTGGTGGAGGTCGGCGGCCGCCGCGGCGGTGGCGCTGTTGAAGGCCATGAGGTCCTGCTGCGCCGCGGCGAGGTCGCCCTCCAGTTGCTGCTTGTGCTGCGCCAGTCCCGCCGCGGCTCCGCTCTGGGCCGTGGCGATATGGGCGGCCAGTTTGTCGCGCCGCGCCTGGAGATTCGCCACCTGCACCGCGACTTTCCTTTTCATTTTCTCGTTGGCCGCCGCAATTTGCTGTTGGCGGGCACTGATGCGGGCCGCGATCTTGTCCCGCGCCGCCCCGGACGCGGCGATCAGGTCGGCCTGCATATGCTGCAGGTCGGTCTGCCATTGCTGTTGGCGGGCCTTGGCACGGTCACGCAGCGTTTGTTGCACCTGCTGGCGCTTGGCGCGGGCCGCCGCAATGGCGGCCTGGAGTTGCTGCGCGCGCTGCTGATCCGCGCCCGCATCCTCGGCATACATGCGATCCAGTCCATCCTCGATCTGCGCCAGCGCCGCCCAGTACACCTCATCGGCGCGCTCCGCGGCGGCCTCTTCTTCGGCGTAGGCCCGATCCAGGTCGTCGTCCACGACGACGAGCACATCGTACTCTGTGTTGCTCATTGTTGGTTCCTCCTCTAGTCGGGAACATCCCGACCCTTTGAATTCATCAGTAGCCCGCGGAGAGAATCGCCTGGACGCGATCCTGCTGCCATGGAGCGAGCGTCGTGCGGATGATCTTGCCGCCGGTGCCGCGGAAGTACTCGGCGATCGGCTTAGGGTCGTAGCTCTCGACCACGGCGAAGATCGCCGAGTCGCCCGGCGTGAGCGCCGCCGACACCTCATCCACAAAGTCCTCGGGCAGGCCCAGATCCTCTTTCGTCGTCTCGGCATCCGCCGCGCCGACGACGCCGCCCAGCGTCGCGCCGCCCACGACCCCGGCGGCGACCGCGCCCGCCGCCACCGCGGCGCTCGCCCCGGCGGTGAACGGCGCCGCGATCAACCCGCCGAGTAGCGTGCCCAGGAGCACACCCCAGCCGGCGCCTTGTTTGCTGGTCATCTGGTAGCTATCCT
>DATGEF010000300.1:0-4628 GCA_035310405.1 Chloroflexia bacterium
GTTAAAGTGGGCACCTGGTCGGTTGCAAGACCTGATTAGGTGTTTCACAACTATAATTGTGTATGTCCGAAATGTTGCCGGCACCGGGCGCCGACCTCGAACTGCTGGATCCTGACTCCGCATCCTCGCCCGGTGGCCCGCGTTGGGAGCGGCTGCTCGGCCTGCTTCTGGTGCTGGGCCTGGTCACCGCCGGCCTCTGGCAGTGGCGGAGCCAAAGCAGCTATCAGAGTGCCTATCGAACCGCCCGGCAAGCCGAAGCGGCGCAGATCTGGGACAGTGCCCTCGCTGGCTACACCCAGGCCGGCGATTATCTCGATGCTCCCGCGCGGGCCCACACCATCGCCGCTACGATCCACGAGCGTGACACGGCCTTCGTCACCGCCGCTGCCGCCCTGCAAGGCCGGGATTGGGCCACCCTCATCCCGGCCATGGCATCCTTGAACCGCCTGGCCCCGGCCGCACCCGCCACCCTGCGTTTCGCCGCGGCACTCGACGCCGCGGTCTACACGCCCGCGCTCAGCGGCACCCTCGCCTTGCGTCCCGTTGCCCAACCGCCCGGCTGGTACACCTATCATGCCGGCGCGTGGCATTGGCTGGCCGGCAGTGACCTCCAGAGCCGGATCGAGACCCGCTGCCCCAACGGCGACTGGCTGATCGACGTACCGCTACCCCCCGGGGGCGGGTCTCTGTCCGCTCCGGCGCCATCCGCCCCGCCGGGGGCCGACAATTTTGCGGCGGACGAAGGGGCGCGCCTGGCCGGTCGCCGCCTCGCACTCATCACCCCCAATGGTACCACCCATACCCTGCTCGACCCGGCCCTGAACGGATGGAGCTACCGTTGGTGCGATGCCCGCCAGGTCTGGGGGTTCCAGGAAAGTCAACGCCAGCCGTCCGACGAGTTACCGATGGTTGCGCTGACCGCCACGCGGCAACTCTTCGACCAGGCCCTGGCCCGGCCCCTCCAGCTACCTGGTCCCGCTTGGTTCGTGAGCGGCTGGCCCAGCGCCAACGGGCAGCAACTCCTCGTGGTCGATGAGACGGGTTACCAGGCCCAGGCCCCGCACACCCGCGTAGCGCTGGCCGGCACCAACGACGGCAGCCTACGCCCGCTGGGCGAGTTCCCTGGCGCGCTGCAATCTAGCAGTCTCAGCCCCGATGGGCGATCCCTGGTGCTGCAACTGCTCGACCGGGTGCCCGTCGGCCCCCCGCCATCTCAGCCCGGTCTGCGCGTAAGCATCCTCCTCCTCGATCTGGTCGGCCAGCGTCCCCCGGCGACGGTCGCGCAACTTACGATCCCCGGCCGTGGGCCTCTGGGCAGCCCCCCGCTGCTGGGCGGCTTTCTGAGCCAGCCGCCCTACCGCAACTGGCTGTTCGTCCAGCGACACGACGGGCCCGCCGACAGTCTTCGCCTAATCCCGCCCGGCGCGATCACGCCTACCCAGACCTATACCTTGCCGCTCAACCTGTATAATTCGGGCGATCTCTTTGAGGGTAACGGCAGCGGGCGCTTGCTGTTGAACGCATCCGACTCGTCGCCGGGCAGCGGCGGGCCCAGCAATACCATCGTGGTTCTCAGCCCGTCCGGCACTGTCACCGCGTTCCAACCACCGCTGGCGGCGGACCAGCAGCTAGGCGTGATGATGATCCGCGCCGGGCGGCTGCTCTACCAGGTCACGCCGCGTTATTATGGCGTGCGGGCGCCACTGCCGATCGCATTCTATAGCGTGTCCCTGGACGATCTGGGCCGAACGGGGGTGCAACCTACCACTGTCTACCGCGGTATTTTCGCCGCCGGCGATCCATCCATCGACTCCTGGTCCTTCGGCCAGGACTGGCTGACCTACCTCGCCCCCGGCGGCGACCTGCATGCCCGCCGTTATGACGGCACCGGCGATCTGCTGCTCGCGCACGGGATCACCAGCGTAGTCCCTCCGTCTTATGGCGATTATGTCGGGTCCTGGTTCCCCTAGGGCCCAGGGACGGCTTACGGCCCGCAGGTGAGCCCGGCGCCCTGCAGAGTGCAAATCGCCTGGGCGGCGCCGGTGACGGCGCGGAAGGTGGCTTGCCAGGTGGGGCCGGTGCGCTCCAGCGTCAGATACCCGGTTTGGTGCAGGGTGGTGCCTGCGGCGAGCGGGACGCCGTCACTATTCAGCCCGGCGAGCGGCGGCCCGATCGGCGGATCCAGGCGCGATCCGCTCTCACCGACGACGAGCTGGGGCGGGCGGCCGGCCTGGAAGCTCAGCGCCTCCGCGAGGTGGATATGGCCGGCGAGCGCCAGCTTGATCCCGGCCGGGAGGGCCGGGCCGGCGGCGGCCAGGAGCGTGGCATTATGGATGGCCAGCGGGGCGCCGTTCGGCTGGCCCAGGACACTCCAGATCGGTTTGTGGGCCACCAACCAGGCATTGGGCCCGGCCAGCCGGCGCAGGGTGGCGAATTGCTGCGTATAGGCGCTGACCTGGTCGGCGGGCGCACTCTGGTCGGTCGCGGTTGCCGTGTCGAGGACCAGCAGCTGCAGGTTGCCGAGCGTCACGGCGTAGGGGTCGGTGTAGTCCTGGCACGCGGCGGGCATGGGATGCGGATCGAGCAGGCGGAACCAGCCCGCGCCGTTGCGGCTGCACACTTCGTGATTGCCGCGCAGGGCCAGCCAGGGGGCCGTCCGCAGGAGCGGGGCGGCGGGCGTAAAGAAGTCGGCGTTCCAGGCCGCCCACTGATCGCCCACCGGGCTGCCGGCGCACCCGCTATCGCCCGCCGGGCAGGGGGACTCGCGGTAGACATAATCGCCGACATGGATCACCAGGTCCGGCTGCCAGGCGGCGATGCTACGGGCAATGGCGGGGAACTCCCATTGCTGGGGATCGTTGCAGGCCTGAAACCCGTCGCCGCTTTTCAAGCGGCAGCCCGTATCGCCGATCACCGCGATCCGCGACGGGGTGCCGCCCGGGAGGCGCAGCGCCTGCCCGGCGACGGCCACCGATGTCGTGCCGGGCGGGATCGGCAGCTCACAGACGAGGGTCGGGAAGTCGGGCGGGGTGACCGTGCCCCGTTGCTGCAGCGGCTGGGTCTGGCCGCCGAGCGTGATCGCGGGGCAGGCCGGCCCGCTGGTGATGGCCCGGGCGAGCCAGCGGCCGTCCGGCGCCAACTCGATCCAGGCCAGGGGGGGCGGTTCCGGGCGCAGGGGCGTGGCCGCGGCGGTGCCCACGGGCCGCGGCGTGGCCGGGGGTGCTGAATCCCCGGCGTTCGTTGTTCCCGTGCAGCCGGCCAGGCTGAGGATGAGGCCGCCGATCAGGCACCCCAGGAGCCGCCCGCGGCCAGGGCCGTGCGGCCGCGGGCGAAACGCGGGGCGCCGGCGTGGGCTATCCGGCGCCGCGGATGATATCATGGGCTTCGAGTGCAGCCTTCAACTCGTCGAGCGACTTCTGGCCAAAGTTGCGCAGGGCGAGCAGGTCATTGTCACTGGTCGCCAGCACCTGGGCAACGCTGTTGATATTGGCCCGCTTCAGGGCGTTGAGCGTCCGCACCGAGAGCTTCAGATCTTCGAGCGTCATGTTGGCGGTGCTGGCGCTCGCGGCGGCCGCGCCGGGAGTCGCGCTGGCCTCGGGCACTTCCTCGGTTTCCTGCCCGAAGGAGGCGATGCTGGTGGCGTAGCGGGTCAGAATGCGCGACGCCTGGCTGATCGCTTCGTCGGGCGTGATCGTCCCATCGGTCCAGATCTCCAGCAAGAGGCGATCGTAGTTCGTCATCATGCCGACGCGGGTATGCTCGATAATGTAGTTCACGCGGGGGATCGGCGTATAGATGGCGTCGATCGGGATCATGTCCAGGGGCGCATCGTCGCGCTCATCGGCGGCCACATAGCCGCGCCCCTCCTCGACCAGCAGGGCCAGCTCGATCGGCGCGTCCGGCCGCTCCAGCGTCGCGATCACCTGGTCCGGATTGAGCACCTGGACGCCGTCCGGCAGGGCCAGGTCGGCGGCGGTCAGCACCGCCCCGCCGTTCCGCGCGCTTTGCTCGCGCAGGCCCACCACCCGGGCCTCGCGTAGGGCCTCGCTCTCGGCCCGCAGGCGCACCTGCTTCACATTCAGGATAATGTCGAGCAGGTCCTCCTGAACTCCTTCGACCCCGGACATATCGGCCGTCAATGGATCGAAGCGGATCGCGGTGACCGCGGCGCCGCGCAACGACGAGAGCAAAATCCGGCGGAGGGCCGATCCCAGGGTATGGCCCCAGCCCGGCTCCAGGGGCTCGATGCGATAGAGTGCGTAATTGGTCGTGGATTGGGCCCGCTCGATCTGCGGTAGCTGAATATTGAACACGCAACACCCCCCAATAAGCTTTGAGCAATCAGCAGGCAGCGGGCCGCCTCGCCCAGGATACCAACACGCCGGCCGAGAACATCGCTCTGCCGGCAAGCAGATCCGACTCTCGCGGAGCCGCGCCACAGTCTATTAGTATACCATAGCCGGGGCTATCTGTCCAACGGGATGCAGCTGCGGGCATGGCTGTTGCAAAGTCCTGGGTACTCGCCAAAACCGCCTCGCTGCGGTAAGATGGGGGTGATTACTCTCCCTCTCCCGACAGAAAGGCGGTTTCCTATGGACTCTACCAGTTTCGCCCTCACAGTGCAACTC
>DATGEF010000301.1:0-3569 GCA_035310405.1 Chloroflexia bacterium
AGTATAATGACCTGGGTAGAGCGCGACCACGAGCAGATGCGCCAGCAGCGGTATTGGCTTTAACGGGAGGACTCGCACGATGGACGACACACAGCCGGCAGATGCCCGCGATCCCCAGCCGCCGGGAGCCGGGTGGCCTGCGCCGCCCGCACCCACGGCGATGCCACCCCCGCCGGTGTTCGGGCTGGGGCCCGCGCCGCTCCCGCCGCCGGCCCCGCCAACAAGCGGCGGGACATCCGTGCGTACCGTCCTGATCGTGGTGGGTGCGTCCCTGGCCTTGCTCTGCGCGTGCGGCGCGGGTGTGGTCGGCCTAATCAGCTGGCAGCTGAGCCAGGCTGTGGGCTCGGTGTTCAGCCACCTGGTGCCGGCAACCCCGCGCCCCGGCGAGGTTGGGTCGGTCTACGCCGTCGCCTTCGCCCCCGATGGCAACACGGTCGCTGCCGGGTATGGCGGCCTGGTCCTGGACCACATGATCCGGCTCTGGGATGTCCGCGATCCTCACGCCGCGCCCGTGGTGCTGCAGGGGCATACAGGCACGGTCGATGGCCTGGCCTTCAGTCCCGACGGGCGGACACTCGCCTCGGTCAGTGAGGATCGCACGTTGCGCCTCTGGACCGTCAGGGCCCCCGGCACAATGCCGGTCATACGGACGAACGCCAAGGGCGAGCGCTTCAACGGGGTCGCCTTTAGTCCAGACGGGCAGTGGCTGGCGGCCGGCTCCTGGAGGGGGGTCCACCTCTGGCGGGCCGGCGCCGGCGCAACCGCCCCGGCGCTCGATCTCTCGGGGTCCGCCCAGGCCGTGGCCTTTAGCCCGGACAGCCGGACCCTGGCCGGCGCCGAGCAGGGACAGCTGCAGTTCTGGGACCCACGCGATCCGCAGGCCAGCCCAACCGTGGTGAGCGCCCCCGGGCTAACGTTGCCGGTGACGTCGCTGGTCTACAGCCCCGATGGCCGGCATTTGGCCGCCGCCAGCCCGGATGGGGTCGTGCGGCTCTGGGATCTCACCGCCCTGCAGGCCCGCCCCACCATGCTGCGTCTCCCCCCGTCGGCATACAGCCGATTTCCGCCAGATATCCCCGCCCTGGCCTTCAGCCCGGACGGGCAGACCCTGGTCGCCGCCTGCAGCGATGATCTGTTGCGGCTCTGGGATATGCGCAAGCTGACGGCCGCGCCCGTGATCTGGCCGCATCAGGGAGCACAAAGCGTGGCGTTCAGCCCCGACGGCGCCTGGCTGGCGTCGGGGGGCCTGGGCCTCAGCCACGGGGAGGTGCGGGTCTGGCCGCGCGCCCAGGCGAACCCAACGCCGATTGTCTTCCCTGACCCGCAGACCTACCCCTATCAGGAGCCCTGGCTGGGCGGGCCGAGCGCGCCCTAGCCGTGAAGCCCCCCACGCCAGGCAGGGCTTGGATAAGGGCTCTACTGATAAGAGCACCGAGATCTTATCAGTTCCGCCGCAATGCATGCCTCACATCATTTGCACTTTTGGGTATCGCTAGGTGGAAGCGGCGTAGCGGCACGGCGTGCCGTGCCTGGTGGGGTGTGGGTGTGCTCCATCCGCGCGAACGTAAGCCGCCGCGGGCCGACTCGGCCGGGGTAGGAGCGGGTCTCAGACCCGCTTGGGGGGCCGCGTGCGGGTCGGGGCCGGGGCCGCTGGGGGGCTGGCGGCTCGTCAACAGGCGGGTCTGAGACCCGCCCCTACCTCGACTAGCGCGCCAGGGGACGAGCCCGGTCTTAAGTGCGTGCGGATGTGGGTGTACTCCGCACTGGGCACGGCACGCCGTGCCGCTACCCCCTCGGCAAAGGTAGTGCTGCCTGAGTCGAGCCGCAAAATATTAGATCTCGGTGCTTCTCTCAGGAATCTCCCACAGGCGCACGGTGCTATCCCGGCTGGTCGAGGCGAGGGTCCGGCCGTCCGCCGCAAACGCGACCGCCTGTACCCAGTCCGTGTGCCCCGCAAAACGGGCCACCGGCCGCTGATCCGCTACGTCCCAGAGGACCACCATCCCATCATTCAACCCCGTGGCGACCCGCTGGCTATCGGGGGCCACGGCCACGCAGATCATCCAACTTGGGGCCCGCAGGCTCGCCAATTGCGCCCCGTCGGGCACTCGCCAGCGGCGGACCTGCTCTCCCGTAGCCGCCAGCACGCTTTGCCCGTCGGGCGCAAAGGCCACCCCACCTAAGCGCTCCGCAAACTGCTGATGGGGGTCCTGGAGGGTGGCGATCCGCTGCCCGTCCGCGACGCGCCAGAGCAACAGGGTGCGGTAGTCACTCACCGACACCAGAAACTGCCCGTCCGCCGTGAGATGTACTCTCCAGGCGTCCTGCCGTTTGGGAGCCTGCAAGGTGTGCAGCAACGGCCCATCCGCTCCCGCCCAGATCTGGATGCGCCCGTCGCCGAAGCCCAGGGCCATGACCTGCGCATCACGGCTGAAGGCCAGGCCGGCACTGCGAGGTAACTCACGCAGCAGGCGCCCCTCGGGCACTTGCCAGAGTTGGTTAGTCCCATCATCGATCGCCAGCGCCAGGGTCTGCCCGTCGGCGAGGAAGACCAGATGGTCTACCCCGCTAGCGACGGCGCGGTGCAGCACGTTCTGGTGGGTCGTGACGTCGTAGAGATCGACGCCGATATCGCTGGCCACGGCCAACCAGCGCCCGTCCGGGGAGTAGGTGAGGTCGAAGGGTAAGGCCGCCGCTGGCCACGCGGCGAAGGCGGCCTGTGGCACCGGCGGGGGCGGCGGGGGCAGCGGGCGCCGGGGCCGGAACCGCTGCCAGAAGCTAGGCGGGGAGGGATCTGCCATACTCATAGCCTCCGTTAGACAGCCTAGAATACTACATTGGCCGAGGGGGTAGGGGCACGGCGTGCCGTGCCCGTTGCGGAGCACACCCACACCCCACCAGGCACGGCACGCCGTGCCGCTACGCCGCTTCAACCTGGCGATACCCAAAAGTGCAAATTTAGTGCTAGAACTCGTAGCCCTGTTCCACCCAGCAATGCCAGTCGAAGATCCCTTCCTGCGTGTCCGCGTCCACGGCGATCCCCTCTAGCTGGTCCAGCGACACGACCAGGTCGCGCTCCTGCCAGCGCATGGTCACAAACATATCCTTTCCTTCCCATTCCTTCGTGGATCTTCGTGTTCTTCGTGTCCTTCGTGGATGAATCATTCACGCTTCGGGCGGCATCCCCGGCAACACGACAAGAGGCAGGCCGTGATCAGCGGCCCAGGCCGCCCACTCGGCGGCGGGGCGGGTCCGAAACACCGCCGCCAGGGCCTCTTGGGTAAGCGCGGGTAAGTCCAGGGTCCGGCTGAGTTGCTGCTGGAAAGCCTGCTCCAGGGCGGCCAGGGCCAGCCAGCCGTCGGCGGCCCGGTAGAGGCCGTAGCTGGGCAGGCCCCCACCCAACAGGCCACCGGGCCGCGTCAGGCCGTGACGCAGCGGGGCCGCGAAGTCCCAGGCCACGGCGGCCAGGGCCACCTCGGCGTAGCCGCCCGCCCCCGACCGGCCCCGCGCCAGCAGCAGCGCCAGCGCCGTGCTCACCGCGCGCTCAGCCCCCGCGGAGTCGGCCAGCA
>DATGEF010000302.1:0-7184 GCA_035310405.1 Chloroflexia bacterium
AGTTAGGGGTCAGTGAATCCTGACCCTGTGTGAGAAGGAGAGTACATAGGCAGTAGGCAGTAGGCAGTGAGACGACGGGTTAGGGGTGGGGGAATCCTGGCCCCGCGTGAGAAGGAGAGTATGATGTATAAGTGGCAATGGTTGTCGGTGATGGCGCTGCTGATCATGGCCGGGCTGGTTCTGGGCGCGCCGGGCCCGGCCCTGGCGGCGAGTGGGACGCCGCTGAAGAGCTTCAAAGTGCAGATGGGGCCGTACCCGGTCACCGTGAATTACTATACCGAGCCCAAGGGCGGGCAGGCGCTCGTGTTCAACATTGTGCCCGATCAGCCGGTGGGGGGGCCCATGACCTACCAGGTCACCGCGATCCCCGGCACGATGGTCAACGCTGTGCCGGTCAAGGCGGTGCTGCAGGAGGAGCCTGGCAACCCCGGCGGCATTGCCGGGCGGGTCAACCTGCCGATCAGCGGCCAGTGGCTGCTGCGCCTGGACTCGGAAGGGCCGGCGGGCCCGGGCTTCGGCGACGTACCGGTGCTGGCCAGCGCCCCGCCCGCCATGCCGGAATGGCTGGGCTGGGCCATCGGGCTGATCCCCGTCTGGGCTATCCTGGGCTTCGTCTTGGCCCAGGCGCGCCGGGCCGGCCGACCGGCCGCGGCCCCGCGCCCCGGGCCAGCCATCTCCGCCAGTTGACAACGGGCCGGGGGCGTGTTATGGTCAGGGGGCCAACCCACGCGAAAGAGAGGACTCCCTCGGTGTTGCCACCCATGTTGCTCCCGGGCGCCGCCGATCACCCGGCCGCCGATATCCTCGCCGGCCTAGATGTGCCCCGCGTGCCGCAACAGGCGCGCAGCCGCCAGAAGCGCGACGCGATCCTGGCGGCCGCCGCCCATCTCTTCGAGGAGCGGGGTTATGAGGCCACGACGGCCGACGATATCGCGGCCGCGGCCGGCGTCAGCATCGGCACGTTTTACAGCTACTTCCGCAACAAGCGCCAGGTCTTTATCACCCTGGCCGCCGGCTGTATCGAATCGATCCTTTCCCTCGGCATTGCCGATCTCGAGATCGGCACCGATGTGCGCCAGACGATCCGCGCCACGGTCGAGCAGGCGATGCAGCGCGATCCGCTCTTCTATGGCATGCGCCGCGCCTGGGCCGAGCTCCGGCCCCGCGACCCCGAGGTGGCGGCGTTCGATCAGCAGATCAACCAGATGGTCTACAGCCAGATCGTCACGGCGGCGCGCCGCGCCGCGGCCCAGGGCCGCATCTGGCCCGACCTGGATATCGAAGCGACCTGCTGGGCGATCACGCTGCTGCTGGACCGGGCCTGGCAAACCGAGCCGAAGCCGGGCGAGGCCAGTCCCGAGCAAATCAGCCGCCAGCGCCACGCCATCGCGGACCTCATTTATCACGCGCTCTTCAAAGCGCTGTAAGGCGTACAGGAGTCACGGACCGAGCAGCCAGTAGCCGGCCGGCTGGGGGCGCCAGTGGAGCCCGGGCGGGCGGGCGAGGTCGTTACGCAGGGCGCAGACGGGCCGGCCAGCCGCCGCCACGCGGGCGGCAAAGGTGGGGAAATCGGCCAGCCCGGCGAGGGCCGGGGCGAGATCCGGTTCATACGCGGCCAGGTTGGCGCGGAACCAGGGCGCGTCCAGCAGCCGCACGTCGACGGTCGTGACGTCGGTGCGCCGCCCCCCCACGTAGCGATCGTACCAGAGGCTGAAAGTGTCGCCGTCGGCGCTGGTGATCAGGAGGGCGCGGGGCGGCAGCGTCGCGGCCATGTGGGCCAGGAAGGCGGGCGCCTGATCCTGGCCCGCTGGGTCGAGCGCGGCGGACCGGCTGGCGGCCCAGGCCGTCCCGCCCAGGGCCACGCTCGCCGCCAGCAGCCCGGCCAGGACCCAGCGCATCGCCCGCCCGGTGCCGCGCCGCACCAGGAGCACCCCCAGTCCGTCCCCGAGCCAGGCCGCCACGAACGGCAGGGTCGCCAGAGCATAGACCAGCGTGTTCTCGGCGGCGTAGACCGCCACGGCCAGGATATTGAGCCCCACGGCGGCCACGCTGCAGATCGCCCAGGCCCGATCGCGCCGCCAGACCTGGGCCAGCCCGAGCCCGGCCAGGATGATCCCCGGCCCAAAGGCCCCGAGGGTCAGCAGGAGCAGCGCCGCCCCGGCCCGCCCCACCATGGCGGCCAGGGAGGCGTGGAAGAGCAGGTAATGATAGTCCGCGCCGCTGACCAGCGCCCAGAAGCCGGCGACCGTATCCGGGTGGTGCCAGTCGGCCATGGCGGCGGTGCCGGCGCGCAGGGGCAGCAGTGCCAGGGGCGCCAACCCCAGGCCAAACAGGCGCAGGGGCCCGCTGACGCGGCCTGGCACCCGCACGGGGGGCGGCATGGTGTTCTGCCGGGCGAACGCGCCCCCGCCGACCGCGCTGGGCACCAGGACGTCGAGCCAGGTCAGGAACAGATAGCCCCAGACGGCGAGCAGCGGGATGAGCACGCTGGCGTGGTGGGTTAACACCAGGCCGCTCAGGAACGCCAGGACCCGCAGAGGCGGGCCGGCGGGCTGGGTGGCGCGCAGATTGGCGGCCGCCCCGCGGGCCGGCAGCACGAGCGCGGCGCTCCCGGCGGCCAGCAGACTATAGACCTCGGTGATGGTGGCTTGCGTCCAGAGCAGCGGGGTGGCGGCCAGGCAGCACCCGGCGACGGCGCCGGCCACTTCGGCGGCGCCCTCGGCCGCGTCGCCGTGGGCGCGGCGCACGGCGTCGACGACCGCCGCGGCCAGGAGCGCCGCGGCCAGCGCGCCCGCCGCGGCGGAGAGCAGGTTCGTGCGCCAGGCCGGCTCGCCCCAGGGCAGCGCCAGGAAGAGGCGGCCCAGCGCGGTGTAGAGGGGATAGCCGGTGGGATGGGGCACGCCCAGCTGCCAGGCGGCGTTGATCAGGTCGCCGGCGTCGTCGCCGCCGGCCCGCCAGGTGAGGCCGGGGGCCAGAGTCGGCAGGTAGAGCAGCAGCGCGCCGGCGGCGGCGAGCCAGGGGGCGCGCATCTAGCCGGCCAGCACCCCGCGCGCCCGGAGGCCAAACTCACTCAGGCGCAAATAGGCCAGGCGCCGCGCACCCCCACTCAGCTCCCCTTCCTCCGCAATGTAGCCCCCCAGCAGATGCTCGACTTTGAGCCAGATTTTCGCCAGGGCGTCGGGCGCCCGGCCGGCATCCTGCGCGCGCAAGCCGGTCGCCAGGGCGGCCAATACGGTGGGCGTGGCGGTAAACGCTTCCTGCGCGAAATCGGCCTCCAGCGCCGCGGCCAGCGCGGCGCCGGTGCCCGCCGGGGGCGTGAAGCCGCGGCCTTTGATCTCCCCTTCCAGGCGCTCGACCAACTCGGCCTGGTGCTGCTCCACGAAATAAGACAGCCATTCGTTCGTCTTCACGCAGCGACCTCCTCCTGTGGCTGCGGCCCCGAGCCCCGCCCTACGCTAAGCGGGCTCGGACGTTTGGGCCGCCGAGGCCATTATCACGGCTGTGGCCAAGTCAGCGCGGCCGTCTGCGGGTGAGGCAATTGTCATTCTGAACGAAGTGAAGAATCCGTCTCTGACCCGCGGGGGACGGACTCTTCGCTGCGCTCAGAGTGACAAGATCCCGACTTTGCCACAGCCGTGACGCCATTATAGCAGAACTGGCGCCCCCGCTCCGTTTATGCTTCCAGGACTTCTGTTCTATGCGGGCGGCCCAGGACTGACGCAGCGGGCCTCGGCGCGGCCATAGGACCAATTTCCCTGGCCGGTCCTATTGTGCCAGACGGGCAGTTCTGGTAGAATTTCCTTAGCATTCCATAAGTTCTCGATCCGCCCAGCTCCACCACCCGCTCCTAAACAAGCGCGTATTCTGGCCTACCATTCTCATACCTCCATGGAAAGGGCAAGCTCCCCATGTCTCCTCGGTCCCGCGTACGATGGCGGCCCGGCCGCGCCGTGGCCCTCCTGGCCGTGTTGCTGGTGCTGGTGACCTTACCGCTTGGCGCGACCCCCGGACGGGCAGCCCCGCCGGCCCAGGCGAGTGACAAGCTGGTTTTGGCTTTTTACTATATGTGGTACGGCCCGACGAGCTTCGGCAGCGGGCAGATGAGCGACCGGCCGGCCGCGCCCTATATCTCAGACCACCCGGATGTGATCGACCGCCAGGTGCGCGAAGCCCAGGCGGCCGGGATCGACGCGTTCGTCAGCTCCTGGGAAGGCAGTGGAACCGAAGTCGACCGCAATTTCGGCAAGCTCCTCGACATCGCCGCCGCCCACAACTTCAAAGCCACGATCTATTTTGAGACCAATTTCGCCCTCCAGCACGGCGATGTTCTCTCCCAGCTGCGGCTGGCCCTCGGCACCTACATGGGCCACCCGGCGTTCTTGCGCGCGGGCGGCAAGCCCGTCGTCTTCTTCTGGCAACCCCAGGCCCTGGGGGGGCCCGCCGCCTGGCAGCAGGTCCGCCAGCAGATCGACCCGAGCCATAGCCAGATCTGGTCGGTCGACACGACCGATCCCGCCTACCTCGACGTGTTCGACAGCATCCACTTCTTCAGCGCGGGCAAGTGGAACGCCACTACCGACGTGTCGCGGGTGGATGCCCAATGGCGGGGGATCGTCGACGCTTATAACAGCGCCCATGGCACGGCCCGCTTCTGGACCCCCGGGGTGATTCCCGGCTGGGACGAGAGCCGGGTCCAACCCCCCCGCCCCAACGCCAAAGTCTTCCCCCGCGATAACGGCGCGCTGTATGCAGCGGGTTGGCAGGCGGCGATCGCCAGCAACCCCAACTGGATCACGATTACCAGCTACAACGAGTGGTTTGAGGGCACCCAGATCGAGCCGAGCGCCAGCTACGGCACCCGCTACCTGGACCTGACCCGGCAGTACGTGAACCAGTGGAAGGGCCTCGCCGACCCCTGTAGCGGCGGCACGTTCTTCCCGCAGACCGGCCACGCCATTTGCAAGCAAATGCAGGGCTATTGGCAGCAATATGGCGGCCTGGCCCAGTTCGGCTATCCCATTGGCGATCCCGTGCCCGAAGCGAGCGCGACCGACGGCAAGAGCTATCGGGTGCAGTACTTCGAGCGCGCCCGCTTTGAATTGCACCCGGAGAACGCCGGCACCCCCTACGAAGTGCAACTCGGCCTGGTCGGCCGCCAGTTCCACCCGGTCGACCCGCCGGTGGCCGCGATCACCGACGGCCACCACCAGTTCTTCCGGCCGACGGGGCATAATGTCAGCAGCACTTTCTACAGCTACTGGCAGCAGCACGGCGGACTTTTCGTCAACGGTTACCCGATCAGCGAGGAGTTCGCGGAGCCGAACGCCGACGGCAAAAGCTACCAGGTGCAGTACTTCGAGCGTGCCCGCTTTGAGCTGCATCCGGAGAACCAGCCGCCATACAATGTTCTGCTGGGCTTCCTCGGCCGCCAGGCATGGGCGCTACGCAGCAGCCGTTAGCTCCGAGAGCTGGGCACGCCAGGCCAGCCTGAAAGCGGCGGGTTGGGAAGTGCAGGTTAGATAAGCCGTTGCCCTAGCGGCGGGACGTGCAGCTTCGATTCCAGCCAGTCTTAGTGTATTTAATTAGTATATATGCTAGGATTTGTCATTCTGAGCGCAGCGAAGAATCCGTTGGGGCGGGTACCTCCTGCCCCGACAGTGCAACAGGTGGGAGACAGGATCGGGATGTGAGAGAGGACGGGCCAGCCGCCCACTGACGACGACAGATCACGCCGGGCAGCGGATTCTTCGCTGCGCTCAGAATGACAAATCTTTTAATATTTTTGCTAATTTTTATGACTTATACTAATCAGTCAGGGCTCGTGGGTGGGTGCTCCATCCGCGCGAACTTAAGAGCGGCTCGTCAACAGGCGCGCTAGTCGAGGTAGGGGCGGGTCTGAGACCCGCCTGTTGAAGCCCCGCCAGGCCCCCCCAGCGGCCCCGGCACCGACCCGCACGCGGCCCCCCAAGCGGGTCTGAGACCCGCTCCTACCCCGGACGAGTCGCCCTCGGCGGCTGATGGTCGCCCGGATGGGTGGGTGCTCCGGCGCTACATTGGCCTGTCATAAGAAAGCCAAGCTACAATCGGACTCTCCCGACTTTGCCACGCGAACGCGTCTGGTGTATAGTGCGTGTAGCACCCAACGCGGGATATAGCCTCTCGACCCCACAAATCAGGTACACTCAGAAGGAGGATCTTTGATGAGGAACCGTGTACGCGCGATCATGCTTATCACGATCGGCATGGTCGCCGGCATGCTGCTGACGCTCACCTGGGGCGCGTATAGCTCCCACGCCCAGACGGCGGCCGGCTGCCAGGCCTTCCCGCAAACCGGCCACATGATCTGCGGCAAGTTCCTGGACTACTGGCAAAGCCATGGCGGCCTGACGCAACAGGGCTATCCCCTGTCCGAGGAGTTCACCGAAACCAGCGATCTCAACGGCAAGCCCTATACCGTGCAATATTTCGAGCGGGCGGTATTCGAGTACCATCCAGAGAACCAGCCGCCCTATAATGTGCTGCTGTCGCAGTTGGGCACCTTCCTGGGGAAAGCCAACTACAGCAAGGGGTTCCCGACCACTCCGGGCGCCCTGCCCTTCTACGAGAACCGGGTCCTGGCCAAAGCGGCCCTGAAATCGTACTACAATGCCATCAGCCGCAAAGAGTATGAGCGGGCCTACAGCTATTTTGCCGGCGCGCCCCACCCGCTGGCGAGCGTCGCACCCCCGTATCCGCAGTTCGTCGCCGGGTATGCCGATACCAGCGCGGTGACTCTGGCGATGGGCCAGGAAACGGACGGCGCGGGCGCCGGCAATCTCTACGCCACGATCCCCGTTGTGCTCATGGCGCAGCACGCCGACAACAGCACGCATATTTTCTCCGGCTGCTACGTCATGCACCGCGTCAACGACGGGATCTCCAGCAACCCGCTGGACGTGCTCTGGAGCATTAATTCGGCGCGCCTGAGCCCTGCCGACGCGAGCACCCCGGTCGACACGCTGCTCGCCCAGCCCTGCAGCCCGTAGGGCACGCCGCTAGTGCAGATTCGGGCGACCTCGTCTATAATAGGCGGGAGTTAGGCAACCCCGACGCGTGGCCGGACGACCGGACCCCGGCCACTTATTATCTGGAGACGGGAGGCTCTCGCATGGACCCGGTACATTATGATGCCATCGTGATCGGCG
>DATGEF010000303.1:0-2176 GCA_035310405.1 Chloroflexia bacterium
AGCGAAGCGGGGGCGCCCACCGTGCGTGAGCATACCTGGGGCTACCATTACGCGGCGGTGACGGCGGCCAGCCTGGACGGCGCGGACCAGATCACGCTGGAAAACTACAAACGCAGCGGCGATGTGGGGCCGGCCCTGGCGGATCTGGAACGGCAGCTCCGCGAGCGCTTCACCGGCGAACTCGCCGGCGCGATCGCCACGATCGAGGCCAACTTCCGCGGGGATAGCGACGCCGGCCGGAAAGCGCGCATGGGGGCGATTCTGCACTTCTTACAGAACGGCCGCCAGGCGGCGGCGGCCGAAGCCAAGGCGCTCGGCGACACGCTCATGAGCGAGTCGCTGGGCCAGATGTGGTTCTTCCACATGATCGGCTCCCAGGCGGGCCAATCGTTCCACGAGCAGGCCGCCGCCAGCGGCTATTTCATGAATCCCCTGACCGTGGCGGTGCAGAGCGCGAGCCGGGTCGGCGGCCGGCGCTTCTACTTCACCCGCGGCGCCACGACCCTGCGCACGGGCTACACGGCGATCCCGGCGGACCTGCTCCGGGACATCCGCGCCGATCTCGCCGACCCGCAACGGCGGCTGCGGATCACCGGGTATGCCAGCCCGCGGGGCTTCAAATCGACGAACCTGACCCTCGCCGGCGGCCGGGCCAACACCCTGCGCGATCTCCTGGTCGCACAGGGCATCCCCAACGCGCGCATCCGCGTGGTCAATGGCGGCGAGACGACCGCCTTTAGCAACCTGCAGCCCGGAGGGATCCCGCCCAAGGACGCGAACTCGTGCGCGGTCCTGGCCACCGAGTCTTAAAGTCGTCTGGTCCCTGGTCGCTCAAGGAGCAGTAGCTCCAATCCGACGAAACTGCCAAACCATCCAGCATTTTCGCCAAATCGACAGCACCGGCGGGGGCCGCGCCAGCGGTCCCCGCCGGTGCTGTCGCAACCTTTCCGCGCCCCCCGGCGTCTTAAGGCCAACAGGGTTGGCCAGAGGGCCGCGCTGCCGCCCGGGAACCTTCGGGCAGGCCGGCGCATAGTATAGGGCAAACAACCCGGCCAAAACAACCCGGCCAAGCTGAGCGGATGGGGAGGGAGGCGGATGGAGGAAGACGATCTGATCCGGCGCGCCCAGGGCGGCGATCCGCTGGCCTTCCGCCGGCTGGTGGAGACCTACGCCCCCCTGGCCGCGCGCACTGCCCGCGCCTATCTCCCCGACCGTGTGCAGGCCGAAGATGCCGTGCAGGAGGCCTGGCTCGACGCCTGGCGCAGCCTGCCCCGCTTCCAAGCGGGCCGGCCTTTCCGCCCCTGGCTGCTGACCCTGGTGGCCAACCGCTGCCGCATGAGCGCCCGGCGCGGGCGTAGCCGCTGGCCCCTGGCCGGCGCCTGGAGCCCTCCGGCGGCCGACGGCGAGGCCGCCGAGGCCCACGCGTTGCGCGCCGCGGGCGATCCCGAGCTCCAGGCAGCGCTGGCTACGCTCCGCGCCGACCAGCAGCAGGTCCTCGCCCTGCGCTATTATGCCGATCTGGAGTTAGACGAAATCGCCCGGCTGACCAACACCCCCCTGGGGACCGTGAAGTCCCGCTTGCACCGCGCCCTCCGCTCCTTGCGGGCGCAACTCGCCCCCGTCCCGGTTGCGGCACCAGGGGTCCAGAAAGGGCTAAAACTATGACGCACCGTCCCGCCGCCGATCCCGACGACCTGGAGGCCCGCCTCCAGGCCCATTACGCCGCCCAGTATGGCGCCCCGCCGCCGGCTGCCGGGACCTGGGCCCGCCTCGAGCGCCGCCTCGGCGCCCAACAGACGAGCCCGAGCGGCGCACTGTTCCAGCGCCCGACCGGCGGGCGGCGGCTGGCGCTGCGCGTCGCCCTCCTGCTGCTGCCGCTGCTCCTGCTGGCCGGCCTGGGGGGGCTGACCGACTACTACGCCACCCTGCCCGATCACCTCAGCCGCCACGAGACGCTGGTTCTGGGGCAAGACCGCTTCGTCCCGGGCAGCCAGGCCGGCCTGCGCGTGCTGGTGCGCGGCAGCCAGGACGCCGCCCCGGTGCCCGACGCCGAGGTCCGCGTCCTCCTCCAGCCGGCCACCGGCGGCGCGGCCACGCCATTGTTCGCGGGGCTGACCGATCGCCAGGGCAACGTCGATGTCGCCTTCACCGTGCCGCCCACCGCCGTGGTCAGCCA
>DATGEF010000304.1:0-5314 GCA_035310405.1 Chloroflexia bacterium
CTACCCGGCGCTGGGCGCTGGGGGCGGTGTTCGTCTATCAATTGGCGCTGCTGTACCGCCATGAGCAGGGCCTCGATTTGAATGTGGGCCTTAAAGCCTTCCTCAAGGCTGCCGGCTGATTTATGACCATGCCTCAGTTAACTCTATGTTACCTGCAATAGCGCGCCAGTCACCCTCTTGAGATTACGCCAACGGCAGCCTTCTGCCTGAGCCACAATCGCTCATTACCTGGAGGTCTGTGATGTCCCTGTCTGCGCCCATTATACCCGTTCTGGCTCCCTTTCGCCCCTTGTTCCATCCGCGCACCTGGCCCAAAGCGCTGCTGCTCGTGCGGGGCACCCTGCTGGTCCGCGGGCGCCGCACCGTCGCGGCCGCGCTGCGCGTCACGGGCCAGGCCGCCGATCCCGCGTTCGCCACTTACCACCATGTCCTCAATCGGGCCACCTGGTCCGCCCTGGCCGTCAGTCGCGTGCTCTTGCTCGTGATTGACGAGCTTAGCGTGAGGAAAAGTGAGTGGTCATTACGGGACGACTAGGGCGGGTCGCTACACGTTGTCTCCTCGCTGTCTCAGCCACTGAGGTTGATCGGCATGGGGTACGGCCGCGGGCGAGTGGGGGTACCGCCGTCACGCGGGAGGTCGGGCGGATTCATCGAGGGCCGAGCCCTCTCCCACAGCCCCAACCTGTGAGCCGGCCATCCTGTGCCAAAAGCTGCCGAGCACCCCTGTCAGCCGCGCCATTTGGCAAACAGAAAAGCATATGGTAAACTCTCGAACATGAGCGTGCATCCTGAAACCACCGCCCCGGCGCAACCGGCTCCCGGGCCGCCGGCTGATCCGGCGACCGCGGGCCTGACCCTGTTGGGGGCCGGGCCGCGCACCCAGCCGAGCGCCCAGTTGGAGGCCTTCCCGAACCCGCACCCTGGCCGCGCCTACCACATCCGCATCGAGAGCCCCGAGTTCACGACGCTCTGCCCGATCACCGGCCAGCCCGACTTCGCCACCATCGTGCTGGAGTATGTGCCCGGGCCGCGCTGTGTCGAGCTCAAAGCGTACAAGCTCTACCTCTGGCACTTCCGCGACCAGGGCAGCTTCCACGAGGATGTGGTGAATCGCATCCTGGAGGACCTGGTGGGCGCGCTCGATCCGCGCTGGGCGCGGGTCACCGGCGTGTTCAACGTCCGCGGCGGATTGTACACCAGCGTGGTCGCCGCCCATGGCGATAGCCAGCTGGCCACCCCGTACCCCGATCTCCACGCCAGCAAGCGGTAGCGCCGCCGCGCCCCTCTGGGCGCGGCGCCTGGCCACCCTCCGGCAGCTCCGCGATCAGCTCGCGGCGCGCCTGCCCGGCGCGCATGCGCTGGGCGCCCTGCTGGCCCTGCTCTTCGAGCAGGCGGCGGCGGCCCAGGATCGGCCGGCACGGGGCGGCGTCTTCGTGGACCCGGACACCCGCGCGGCCGTGGCACCCATGTTGGCCACGGTCACCGCCGGTTGCCGGGCCTGGACCGGCCGCGACCTGGGCCAGCTCTATGAGCTTCTGCTCGACCCGTCGCTGCGCCGCGCGGAAGGGATCTACTACACCCCGGCACCGGTCGTCGCGGCGATCCTGGACGCGGCGCTGGAGCCGCTGATTGCCGGCGCCCAGGCCGCGCCTGACCCCCTGGCGGCCCTGCAGGCCTTGCGCATCCTCGATCCGGCCTGCGGCGCCGGGTACTTTCTGCTGGCGGCCGTGGAGCGCCTGGCCCGGGCGCTGGCGGCCAGCGACCCCCACCGCCGGCCCGCCGCCTGGTGGATGGGGCCGGCGAGCGCCGGGGTTTACGGCGTCGACAGCGATCCGGTGGCCGCCGATCTCGCCTGCTACAGCCTCTACCTGGGCGCGGCGGCCAGCGGGGCCTGCATCCCCGGCCCCATCATCCACCTGGGCGACGCCCTGGCGGACCTGCCGGCCTGGTGGCCGCCCTTCGACGCCGTCGTCGGCAACCCGCCGTACGTGGCCCACCGCGCCCAGCCGGCAGCGGATAAGCCGGCGCGGCGCGGCCGCTATCGCGCCGCGCGGGGCCAGTATGATCTCGCGGTGCTCTTCGTCGAGCGGGGGCTGGGCCTGCTGCGCCCGGGGGGCCGGCTGGGGTACATCCTGCCGAACAAATTTATGGCCGCGGACTATGGGCAGGCCGTGCGCGAGATTCTGGCAGAGACCACCAGCCTGGGGCGCCTGGAAGACCTCTCGCGCAGTGGCCTCTTCCCGGACGCGGCCACGTACCCGGTGATCCTGGTAGCGCAGAACACGTCGCCCGGCCCCGATCAGCAGATCACCCTGGCCGGCCCAGGGCGCCCGGACACATGCCTGCCCCAGGCGGCTTTCTGCGGCCTCGACGCGACCATTATGCCGGCGGCGGCGACGGTCGAGCTATTCGACCTGGCGCGGCGCATGGCCCGGCAACCCGGGCGCCTGCCCCCCCGGGCCGTCCGGTGCGGCGTGGCCCGCGCCGGCTACGCCCGGGCCACGCTCGCCGCCGCCGCCTATACGGATCTCCCGGCCGCGGCCCAGGTGGCCTATCTGCCCTTGCTCCAGGCCCAGGATATCCAGCCCTACCGGCTGCGCCGGGCGGCGGCGTCCCGCTACCTGAGCTGCACGGCGACGACCCCCGCGCAGCGCGCGGCCTTTGCCGGGCCCAAAGTGCTGGTGCCCGGCGTCGCCCGCCGGCTCCAGGCGGCCTATAGCGCGGGTGGCCAGGCGCTCGGCCGTATATATTATGTCAATGAGAGCAGCGTTGCGTACCCGGCCTATACGCTGCTGGCGCTGCTGAACTCGCGGCTGCTGGCCTGGTATTATCATTTCCTCTACTGGCCGGTGCATCTCTCGGGCGGCTACCTGCGCTTCAACGGCCCCTACCTGGCCCGCCTGCCGCTGCCGCCCCCGGCGAGTCCGGCCCTGGCCGCACTGGCGGACCTGGCCCGCCCGCTGGCCGCGGGCGATCTCCGCCCCGCCGCGGCCACGCTCCTCCAGGCGCGGCTCGACGCGGCCGTCTGCCGGCTCTACGCTGTGCCCCTCGACGAGCTCAGCACGGCGGAAAGCACGCTGGCCGCCTTAACCGGGCCGGCCACTCAGCGAATCTGACCGCCGGCGAGGTTCCGGCGGCGCCTGGCACCAACACAGCGCGGGCCTATTCGCGTTATATGTTGTAGCCGGCGTTTCCGCTACGCGCCGACCTCTTCTCGGCCACTAAATAAGCGAAACACGCTAGATAAGGAAGGATCATATGCACAAGACACCGACCACACTCTGGGCAATGATGCTCGGGGCGGGGGCCATACTGGCCCTGACCGCGCTCTGGCTGCTGGCCGGGGAGCGGCAGGTCGGGGCGGCCGGTCCCAAACCGCCCCCCGCCCGCCCCGCCCATGCGCTCAGCGACCAGATCATCCCGGGCTTCCCGCTCAGCATGACCGTGGAAGACAACGGCCGCATGCAGATCCGCTATCGCGACCTGGGCGATCAGTTCTACGGTACCGATGCCGAAGGCCCCTACTTGTGGGTCAACGTCGCCGGCACGACCACGGTCTATGGCCCCGGCCAGGTGCCGGCCGGGCTCGCCACCAACCCGTACCAGCCGGTCAGCAACCAGCTGACCGGCGCCGGGACCCCCGCCAATCCCTGGCTGGTGACCACAGTCAACGACGTACCCAACACGACGCTGCGCCTCACGCAACAGGTGAGCTACGTGAACGGCGCCGAGTTTACCAGCCTGTCCTTCAAGGTCGAGCAGATCGGCGGGAGCGCCCCGGTCACCGCCACCTTGTTCCACGCCGCCGACCTCTACACGGCCGGCAGCGACCAGGGCTACGGCTACTACGATCCAACCACCGGCGGCGTAGGCGACTACTTCACGGCGACGACGGGCAGCCTGGCCGGCGTGCGGCTTTATCAGCAATTCGTGCCCAGCAGCGTCAGCGCGGCCAGCGCGTATCAGGAAGATTTTTACAGTAGCATCTGGAGCGATATCGGCGACATGACTGGCCCCGGTCCCGGCTTCAGCGATACGATCTCGGATACGCTCCACGACTCGGGGGCCGGCCTGCAATGGAACCTGAACATCCCCACGAGCGGCGGCGTCACGGTCACCGACGTCGACCAGTTCAGCCCACACGCGAGTATTTGCGGATCGTTCAGCGACGTGCCGTATGGCAGCTACTACTACGATTTCATCTACTACCTGGCCTGTAATGGGATTGTGTCGGGCTACAGCGACACCACTTTCCGGCCGAGCGCCAACACCACCCGCGGGCAGTTGGCGAAGATCGCCGCGAATTCGGCCGGCTTCGTCGACCCGGTGAGCGGACAGACGTTTGAGGACGTGCCGCCGAGCAACGGCTTCTATCCGTTTATCGAGCGCATGGCCAGCCGCGGGCTGATCAGCGGCTACACCTGCGGCGGCCCGAGCGAGCCGTGCGTGCCCCCCGGCAACCGGCCCTACTTCCGCTGGGGCGCGGATGTCACCCGCGGGCAGCTGGCCAAAATCATTGCCAACGCCCGCGGCCTGAACAGCACCCCGACGGGACAAACCTTCGCCGACGTGCCCTCGTCGAGTCCCTTCTATCTTTACGCGGAGCGGCTGGCGGCCCTGGGCACCATCAGCGGCTACAGTTGCGGCGGCCCGGGGGAGCCCTGTGACAGCGCCAACCGGCCCTACTTCCGCGTGGGCGCCAACGCCACCCGCGGGCAGATCTCCAAGATCGACAAACTGACCTTCTTTCCCTAAAAGATCTGCCGGTCGCCGGGGAGCCCGCCTCCGGGCGGGCTCCCCGGCGACCGGTGCTCCGCTACTGGGGCATTGTGCCGCCTTAACCCAGCACTAACCCGGCGCTTGTTTCTGCTGCGCCCCGGAACCCGGGGTGAGCCGATCGAGCTCGTCGAGCAGCCCTTGCTTCAAGACGGTGCCCTGCCCGCGCGAGACCTGGAGCTTGGCCAGCACGCCCTCCAGGGGCACAGTGGTCACCGCAGGCGCCGCGGTCAGCGTGCTCCAGGGATCCACCGGAGCGGATGCTTTCTTCTTCTTCATGTCGATCCCTTCCCCAACTAAGGCGGGTCCCGCCGCTACTTTACGCCGCTGCCCGCCGCGCCGGGGATGCCGTAGGCCATCGGGTTCTGGTTATCGCCGTCCCGCCAGACCTGGTAGTCGACGTGCGGGCCGGTGGAGTTGCCGGTCGAGCCCATCTCGCCGAGGACGGTGCCGCGGACCACCTGGTCGCCCTCCTGGACGTAAAACTTCTGCAGATGGCCGTAAGTCGTGGTAAAGTGCGCGCCCATCACATAGACCA
>DATGEF010000305.1:0-9258 GCA_035310405.1 Chloroflexia bacterium
GCGCACCGCCCGGCAGATCGTCGGGCCGTCCCGCACGGGCAGCATCCAGTCGACGATCGCCACCGCATGCCCGCCCTGGAGCACGCACGCCAGGCCCACTCCGCCATCATAGGCCAGGTCCACGCTAAAATGTTCCTCTTCCAGCACACGCGCGATGAGCCGGGCCAGCCGCGCGTCATCCTCGATGACCAAGATCCGCATCCGCGCCTCCTCCATCCAGCATACTGGATGGAGATTGGAAAGAGATTGGAAAAGCCGCCCAGTTTTCCAACGGGCGTTTAAGCGTGCTGGGGTGAGCACGAACTGGGGGATACAACGAGCCCACGGACCGCCGTGCGGTCCGTGGGCCTGGTGATCGCCCAGACGGTCCCAGCCGCCCTTGGCGCTTAGTTGTGGACCTCCACCAGGGTGCCGCTAGTGGCCCAGCGGAAGAGCCAGAGCGCGTTTTGGTCGCTGAGGTTGACGCAGCCGTGCGACATCGGCGTGCCGAAGTTGTCGTGCCAGTACGCGCCGTGCAGCGCCTCGCCCGTATTGTGGAAATATTGGATCCAGGGCACATCCTTCAGGTTATAAAAGCGGTCCTTGGGCTTATCGGTGCCGCCCGACATGTCCTGTTTGACCAGGCGCCAGTAGATGTGCCAGCTGCCCACCGGCGTCTCATGGCCGCGGCGGCCGCTCGAGATCTGGCTGAGCAGCACCGGCTGGCCGTCCTCGAAGGCGATCAGCGTCTGCTGGGTCAGGTTGACGTCGATCCAGCGGCCGGGATGCTGCGCCGTCGGTACGGTGAGGGGGGCCACGAACTTGACATACCCCGACCAGATATAGAGCGAGGGTTCGGGATAGCGGCCAACCTGATAATAGATCTCGCCATTGGTCGCGATCGTCTGGCTGTAGATCAGCACCCGCCGGCCGGCCGGCCACCAGCGGCGCGCGGCAAAGCCGGGTCCCGCGCCACTGCGGATGTTGGCCCCGCTGGTGAGCGCGCCCAGCCAGATGCCGGTCAGGCTAATGGGCCCCTGATCGACATAGACAATAGTCGGCGGCGGACCACTGGGCTTACCGGTGTAGGGCCGGGCCGTGGGGCTGGGCTTGGCCGCGGGGCTGGGCTTGGCCGCGGGCGGGGGGCCCGCCGGGCCGGGAGTCACGCTGGCGGCCGGATCGCCGGGGAAGGCGGACACCGCGAAGGCGGGACCGCTCAGCAGGAGAGCGGCGGCGAAAAGCAGCGCCGCCCCTGCGCCGGCGAATAGGGCCGGCCGTCCGTGTTGGTACATGTATCGCTACCTCGTTTCGTAATACGTCTGCTGGTCGCTGGGCGAGCCGTCCGGGTACCTGCTCGCCGCCGAGCAGACGCCCCGCCCCGGGCGCTTGATATTTATATCTCTATTAAACCAGAAATTGGTCCGCTAGGCAAGAGATAAGTGGGACAAAAACCGGGACAAGCGGCGGGACAGCCCACGAGGCGTCGCCAGGCGCGCGAAGGGGCGTTGGCATTGCTCACTTCCGCCGCAGCGCTTATACTGACGTTGCCACCCGCGGCGCAGCGCGCGCCCGTGCCGCCACGCGCGGTGCGCAAGGTCAGGTAGGAATAAGATAAAGAAAGGAACGGAATCATGGCCCTGGAGCTTTACATGGTCGGCCTGGTCGCCCAGGATATGGACAAGTCCGTGGAATTCTATCGCCGGCTCGGGCTGGCTGTCCCCGCCGACAGCGCCGGCCAGCCGCATGTCGAGGTCAAGATGAGCGGCGGCCTGACCTTCTTTTTGAACGCCCCCGGCCGCGCGGGCGTGCCGAATCAGGCCCGGGTCGTCCTGGAGTTCTACTTGAAGGAGCGGGCCGCCGTGGATGCCAAATATGCCGAACTCACGGGGTTCGGCTATCCCAGCGTCCGCGCGCCCTTTGTCACCTCTTTTGGCATGTATTTTGCGCTGGTCGATGACCCGGATGGCAATACGATCCTGCTCTCCGCGGACGCAGAAACGGCGATCGCCCAATAGAGAAAGCGCGAAAGAGAAAGGCCCAACCCAGATATGGCACGAATCGACGGGGTGAATCCGGATGCGGTCGAAAGCTCCATCCAGCAGGTCTTCGCCGCCCAGGCCAAAACCTGGGGCGCACCGCTGGTCAACCACCTGGTCTACGCGCGGCGCCCGTCGATCTTTCGCGGCGTGCGCGCGATGTGGACGGGCATTGGCGCCTCCGGCCTGATCGACGAACGGCTGCAAGCCCTGGTCAACCGGCGGGTGGCGGCGCTGAACGCGTGCGCGTTCTGACAGGATATTAATGCTGCCGTGGGCAGCACCCTCGGGCTCGCCGACGAGAAAATCCTCGCGCTCGCGGACTATGCGACCAGTCCGCTCTACGACGCCGAGGAGCGGGTCGCGCTGGAATACGCCGATCGCATGACGATCACCGGGCAGGAGGTGAGCGACGACCTCTTCGCCCGCCTGCGCCAGGTCTATAGCGATGATCAGCTGGTCGAGTTAACCGCGATCATTGCCTGGGAAAACGCGTCCAGCAAATTTAACCGCGCCTTGCGCATCCCCGCGCAAGGCCTCTGGAAGCGCAGCCCAACCCCTTGACAGCGCCCCGCCCAGCCCCCCGGGGCATCTCGCAGGCGCCCGCCTGCCCACTTTGATCCGTGATGACCGGCGCACCTGCGCCCACGCGACCCTGCGCACGCCGGCGGCCGAGGCGGCGCTGCTGGCACCCTTCGACGGCCTGGTCACCGCCGAGATGCTGGCGCTGGTCCGCGCCACGCAAGCCCCCCTCCGCGCCAGACGCGGCCCGCGTCTCGGCCCGGCCGACTTCGCGGGCGGCGCCTGGCCGTTCGCGGCGTATCCAGCGAACCGCGGCCCTTCCGGCGCTACCCGCTCTGGCCGCCCCCGCCGCCACTGCCGCGGTGGAGGCCGCGGCGTGAGCGCGGTGCGGGGCGGCCCTTGGCGGGCCGGGGGCGCGGTCCGCCAAGGGGGGCCGGCGCCCTCCGGTCGATGGGGGCGGCGCGGGTGCGCGCCGCCTCCCGGATTCAGGTATAATGGGCGTCAGGAGGGCGGTTTGATGGAACCCAGCAAAGGCCGCGTGTTGATCCCCTTGCCGGATCGGGACTTCGATGTGACGGAAGTGGCCGTCCCCTACCACTTGCTCAAAGCCGCCGGCTACCAGCTCGTGTTTGCCACGGAACACGGCGGGCAGGCCCCCGCCGCCGATCCGCGCTTGCTCGCCGGGGTGCTGTTTGGCCGCCTGGGGGCCGCCGCCGAGCCGCAGGCGTGGTACCACGCGATGGCGCAGGCCGCCGAGTTCCGCGCGCCGATCGCCTGGTCCGCCGTTGATCCGGCCGCCTATGACGGCTTGCTGCTGGCCGGCGGGCACGCGCCGGGGATGCGGCAGTACCTGGGCAGCCGGGTGCTGCAGGCCAAGGTCGCGGCATTCTGGCAGTTGGCGCGCCCGGTGGGGGCGATCTGTCATGGGGTGCTGGTGCTGGCGCGCAGCCAGGACCCAGCCAGCGGCCAGAGCGTGCTGGCCCACCAGCGCACGACCTGCCTGCCCAAATACATGGAGCGCAACGCCTATCTGCTCACTGCCTGGAAGCTCGGCCGCTACTATCGCACCTATCCGGCCTATGTGGAAGACGAGGTGAAAGCGGCGCTGACCGATCCGGCGCAGCAATTTGTGCGCGGTCCCCTGACCCTGAGCCGGCGTGGCACCGCGACCCATGACGCGGGCGCGTTCGTCGTCGAGGACGGCCACTATATTTCGGCCCGCTGGCCGGGCGATGCCTATCTCTTTGGGCGCACCTTCCTCGCGCGGCTCGAACGCCCGGGCGGCACGGCGCCGGCCAGGAGCCCCAGCACCACGAACGGTAACGGCGCGGCCAGGTAGCCACTACTGCCCCCTGGCAGCGCCCAGACCACTGCCACGTTGGTCTCGAAGACGCCATGGATGGCCAGGGCGACCAGGGCCGCCGTCGCGCCGGTTTGGAGCCACGCACTGCCGGGCGCGGCCGGCCGGCGCGCCAACTGGTAGGTGCGCCACGGGGCCCAGGCCAGGGCCAGCAGGCCACAAAGGCCAGCATCTGCCCATAGCTCCAGCGCCGTGTTGTGGGGCGTATTGTAGAGCTCCTGCCCGCTGCCGCCGGCGAGCGCCGCGTAGCGGGCCGGGAAGCGGGCCAGGCCCAGCCCGGTCCAGGGTTGGACCCGCAGCAGGTCGAGCGTCTGCTCCCAGATCGCGGTCCGCTGGCCCAGGCTCTCGGTGGAATCGACGGCGGGCTGCCCGATCAGAGGCGGCCCACTCACCAGCACCAGCGCCGCCGCCCCCAGGACCAGGGCGCCGAGCAGCATCGGCACCAGGCGGCGGGCATATTGCCCGACCAACACCAGCGCTGCCCCCCCCGCCGCCAGCCACCCGGCCCGGGAGACCGTGAGCAACAGCACCCCGCCCAGCACCACGACCGCCGTCCCCACCCACGCCCGGTAGCGCCGCGGGCCCATCAGCCAGGCCGCTCCCAGCAGGCCGAGGCCCGCCGCCAGGCCCGCCGCCAGGCTGTTGGGATGCGGCGGCGGCGCGATCAGGGCGGGCAGGTGCGCCCCCAGATCGTAGGCCCAGGCGTTAAACGCTGTGATCTTGCGGTTGCTGAGCGGGCTGGGACCGAAGGCCAGCGGCACCAGGGCCAGGGTCGCGACGACCAGCAGGGCGACGACCCAGCCGCCCTGCCCGCGCCGCGTCAGGGCGGCCGCCAGGGCATAGAGGCCGTAGGCGACGCCCCAGCTCACCCAGGTCAGCGCGCTCGGCCCCGGCCCCGGCACCGCGAGCACGCCGAGGACCAGCCCGACGCCGAGCAGCGCCAGCGGGCCGGCAAAGCCCGGCAGCGGGACCAAATCACGGAAACGGCGGGGCGCGGCGGGGTCGACATTGTCAGGTGGCGTCATTGGGGATATAACGAAGGAAGCGAGCACGGGTGACAAGCCCCCGCGCACCGAGGAGAGCCACCAGCATGTCCAGAGATCCATCGACCCCCCGGCGCCGCGGCCGGGGCTGGCGCCGGGCCGCCCGGCTCCTGCTCGTGCTCGCCCTGGGCGTGGGCCTGGCCGGGCTCTGGTATCTCGACCAGCGCATCCTCAACCTGGGCGTCGCCTGGGGTCCCGACCTGACGCCGATCCCGCAGACCGCCGGCTCCCCGCTCGGCGTCAATTTGTTCCTGGAGCGCGAACCGGACCCGGCCAAGGTCGACCAGAGCCTGCAACTGGCCGCCGCGGGCGGCTTCCAATGGATCCGCCAGAGCTTTCCCTGGTACGATATCGAGATCGCCGGCAAAGGCGATTTCATGGACCGGCGCGGGCCCGGACTGCCCCACAGCGCCTGGGATAAGTACGATGCCATCGTCGCCGCCGCCGGCCGGCGGGGTCTGCAGATCATGGCCCGGCTCGACACCACGCCCCTCTGGGCGCACCCCGGCGTGATCAACGCGGTCGGCTATCACAAAGGGCCGCCCCTGCGCGACGCCGACTTCGCCGACTTCGCCGGCGCGGTTGCCGCCCGCTACCGCGGGCGCATCGCGACCTACCAGATCTGGAACGAGCCGAACCTGGCGGTCGAATGGGCCGGGCCGGCCGATGCCCGCGCCTACACCGCGCTGCTGCAGGCCGGCTACCGCGCGATCAAAGCGGCCGATCCCGCCGCCGTGGTCGTGCTCGGCGGGTTGGCGCCCACCGTCGGCTCCGGCGCCGGCGGCGACGCCAATGACCTGCAGTACCTCCAGGCGCTCTACGATGCCGGCGCGCGACCCTATTTTGATATCGCCAGCATCATGATCTATGGGCTCGGCTACGCCCCCGCGGAACGCCGCGTGGATCAGCGGCCCGGCGATCTGGCGCGCGTGAATTTTTCCCGGCCGCTGCTCACGCGGGCGCTCATGGAGCGCAATGGCGACGGGGCGAAACCGATCTGGGCCAGCGAGTACGGCTGGGTCTCCCTGCCGCCCGATTGGCCGGGCAAGCCCTCCAGCTGGGGCGCCAGTGTCGACGAGGCGACCCAGGCGCAATACCTCGTCGACGGCTACCGGCGGGCGCGGGCCGAGTGGCCCTGGATGGGGGTGATGTTCGTCTGGCATCTGCGCGATCCCGACCCGCTCCCTCGCGAGCCGCAGCCCTATTTTGCCATCCTGCGGCCCGACTTCAGCCCGCGCCCGGCGTACACGGCGCTACAGGCCTACGCCCGCCGCTTCCCGATTGCCGATACTGGCGCCCACCTCCTGCCCGACCCGGCCGCGCCGGTGACCACCGGAACCACGACGATCAAGTTCCAGGGCACCCGCCTCGATCTGGTCTACCTGCCGGCCGCCGCCCCCATCCCCTTGCACGTGCAATGGGCCGGCCCAGCGCCCGCGGACACGGCCGGCGCCGCGGCGAGTTCGATCCTGCCGGCCGGCAGGGCGCCGCTCTCCGACGAGCTGGCCCCGGCCCCCGGCTGGCCCGCCCCGGCGGGCGCCGCACTCCGCCGGCTGCTGCTGGCGCACAACCTGGCCGATGGGCCGCACGAGGTCACCCTCAGCGGCGCGGACGCCCTGGCCGCGGTGCGCGGCTTCGTCGTCTCGCGCGAGCCGGCGCTGCCCTGGGCCTTCCCGGCGGCCTATGCCCTGCTCACCGCCGCCCTGGCCGCCAGCCTCGTCTGGGCCGTCTGGCCGCGCTAACCCTCGTGGTGATGAACAGAAGATGCATAGATACAGAGTGGCCTATTGACAGCGCCGGCTATCCGATCTATAATTATGATGTAATTCGTAAGTGGATTACATTAATTGATAAGGCAAGAATTACGCGAAAAGCGGAGGTACGTGGATGAGCAAAGCACGGACGGCTCCGGCCGCGGACGCGATGCCGGTTGCTCTGGCTTTTGATAAATTCACTGCGCGCGCACGAGCGGCGATGGCCGCCGCCCAGCAACAGGCGCGGCAGTTGCGTCAGCCGGCCATCGCCCCTGAGCACCTGCTGCTCGGCCTGCTGCTGGACGAAGAGAGCATGGCCGCCCAGGCCCTGCAGGCGCTGGGGGTCTCTCGCGACGCCGTCCGCGCCGCTGTCCTGGCCGGGGCGGCGCAAGGTAGTGAGGCTAGCCCCCGCCGCGTCGGCCTGACTCCCCCGGCCAAGCAGGCGGTAGCGCTGGCCGTGGAGGAGGCGCGCGCCGCGGGGCACCATTACCTGGGCACCGAACACCTGATCCTGGGGCTGGTGCGCGAAGGGCACAGTCCGGCGGCCCAGGCGCTGGCCGGCCAGCAAGTGACGCTCGACGCCTTGCGCGGCCAGATCCACCTGATCCTCGCCAGCGGCGGCCCGGCCGAAGAGGCGGCCGCCCAGCTCAAGAGCAACGTGGTCATGTGCCGGTTGGACGACCACGACCTGGCGGCGATCGATACGCTGATCGAGGCCGGCATCCGGCCGACGCGGAGCGACGCCGCGGCCTGGTTGATCCATGCCGGGCTGGAGGCCAACCGTGGACTGCTGGAGGCGCTGGCGGGCACCGTGACCGAGATCCGCCGCCTGCGCGCGCAAGCCCAGACTCTGGCCCAAGAGATCGGTAACGACAGCGCCTCCAGCAGCTAACCGCAAGATATGGACGCCCAGACCGCCCCTCGGATGCCCACCCACAGCCCGCCGAACCGGCGGGCCGTCTGAAACCCGGCCACCCCCCACAGAAGAAACCCGCCCAGGAAAAAGGGCGCAGTGCTCAGGATACTCGCCGGGCCGAGCAGCCCTAGCCACAGCATCCTATACACCGGCGTGCTGTTTCGCTGGCAGAAAACGGGTTGCAGGGGTTTGTATCCTGGCGGTCAGCGCTTCTCCTTGAATGGAGCGAGGGAAGGACGCTCTGTCCTTCCCTTACAACCCCTGCCGCCGCCGGCCGCGATAGGGAGTATCGGCTGGTTACTACCCCACCGGCTCCGCCTGTCCCCAGGGTGCCGACAACGCCAGGAGGATTTAGACCAAGACCGCCCGCGCCGCCGGTCGCCAGCGACACTGGTTTGCGGCCCCGGCTGGATGGCAAGAAGAGAATCGTCTTATAGTAGTCATTTTCTTAGCGCTGTAGCAGCTAGCGTACAAACCTGTTCCGATCCTTCTCACAGGCCGATGAGGACATTTGAGTTTTGAGTGTCCAAAAGCGAGGGTATGCTATAATGAGGAATGATTAAATGTCCACACTGCGGAAGTGAACATAGACAACGTAAGGTCGGGCGAACAAAGGCGGGTAGCCAACGCTATGAATGCGCCCATTGTGAGCGGAAATACACGCCAGAACCCAAAGCCGAGGGTTATTCAGCCGCTATTCGCTTCCAAGCGGTGGAATTGTACACAGATGGCCTAGAATACCGACGGATAGGGCGCTTATTGGGGGTATCGCCCCAGAGCGTGATTAATTGGTGTAGCGCATATGCCCGTTTGCCAGCACAAACGTCTGTTCCACAAGAGGTACTGGCTCATGGCTCTGCCATGCTAGAGCCTTTGCTAACACCTAAGTTCCAACCACCACGCCTGCACAGTTCGGTGCTGCGGCGTTCGCGTCTGTTGGCTCAACTTGAGGCCGGACACGAGGGTAAGCTGATTCTAATCAGCGCTCCCGCTGGTTTTGGCAAAACTACCCTCGTGCGTCAATGGTTGGATGAGGTTGCACAGCGGGATACAGCACCCACTGTGGCTTGGCTGTCGCTTGACCGCAACGACAATGATCCTCTGCGTTTCTGTCGCTACCTAATCACTGCTTGCCAGGTCTTCGGTAACGCTGTGGGTTTGCAATCGCTGGCCTTGCTTGAGCCGCCCATCGCGATCCGATCACCCCTGGAGATGATCCTGACTGCGTTCGTGAACGAATTGGCGCAGACCGCAGGTAAGTGTGTCTTGGTACTGGAAGATTACCACGTAATTAATACGCTCGTGATCCATGAGGCGCTCACCTTTTTGCTCGACCATTTGCCGCCACATATGCAACTTCTCATGATCACCCGCACCAATGTACCGCTGCCCCTTGCCCGGATGCGTGCTGCGGGTGAGTTAACGGAAATTGAGGCTCCCGATCTGCGCTTTTCGGACGCTGAGACGACAGCGTTCCTACAGCAACTCACAACGCTTGCCCTGCCGCCAGCCGAACTCGCCCAGGTTGTGTCGCGTATCGAGGGTTGGGCTGCTGGTTTACGACTGATCATGTTGGCACTCCAGGGACACCAAGACCCGAATTCCCTCCGCCTTGTGCTTGCGAATTTCGTAGCCGGACGGCGCGGTA
>DATGEF010000306.1:0-3134 GCA_035310405.1 Chloroflexia bacterium
TCCAGCGTCTATGTGACCACGGTGGGGGGCACCCGCTTTAGCGGCAATATCGGCTCGGGCTGGCCCGGCGAGACCGCCTGGGCCTACACCCCCGGCAGCCCGCCCACCGGTAGCGGGGGAGGCTATTCGCAATACTTCGGCCGCCCGACCTGGCAGGTGGCCCCCGGCTACAGCGGCACCCATCGCGGCTATCCCGACGTGTCCGCGGTGGGCGACCCGAACACAGGCTTCTTCATGTGTTACGGCAACAGCAGCACCTGCATCCAGGTGGGCGGCACCAGCCTCTCTGCCCCGGTCTGGGCCGGCCTGCTCTCGATCATGAACCAGTACCTCGCCGCGCAGGGCAAGCCGATCATCGGCTTCGCCAGCCCCAAGCTCTACCCCCTCGTCAACAGCGCGCAACCCTACCCGCCGTTCCATGACATCACCAGCGGGACCAACGGCGCCTACCAGTGCCGCACCGGCTGGGACGAAGTCACCGGGCTTGGCTCGCCCGACGCCTGGAACCTGGTCCGGGACCTGGCGGCCGCCTCGTCGAGCACGGCCACCCCGACCGCCACGACCACCACGCCCTCGCCGGTCGTCACGAACACGCCGGGGGTCGGCCCCAGCAACACGCCGGGGGTCGGCCCCAGTAATACCCCGCGCCCCGCCAGCCCGACCCCGGTCAGCTGCACGCCTGGCCAGTTCAGCGACGTCCCGTCGGGCTCGCCCTTCTATGTCTACATCACCGACCTGGTCAGCCGGGGGGCGATCTCGGGCTATGCCGACTGCACGTTCCGGCCGTTCAACACGATCACGCGCGGCCAGGTGGCCAAAGTCCTGGTCCTCGGCTTCGGCTTGAGCATCAACACCGCCGGCGGCCCCCATTTCGAGGACGTGCCGTCCGGCTCGGCGTTCTATAACTTCGTCGAGACCGCGTACAACCTGGGCATCATCTCGGGCTACAGCTGCGGCGGGCCCGGCGAGCCCTGCGACAGCCAGAATCGGCCCTACTTCCGGCCCAACACGAACGTCACGCGCGGCCAGCTGGCCAAGATGGTCAGCATCGGCCGGGGCTGGGCGCTGCTCAACCCGAGTACAGCAACGTTCGCCGACGTGCCGGTGGGCAGCGCTTTCTATCGCTATGTCGAGACGGTGGCCGCCAAGAGCATCATCTCGGGCTACAACTGCGGCGGGCCCGGCGAGCCCTGCGACAGCCAGAATCGGCCCTACTTCCGCCAGTACAACAACGCCACGCGCGGCCAGGGCGCCAAGATCATCGACCTGTCGATCTACGCGAGCGACAGCACGCCCACGAACACGCCCAACGCGGCCCCCACCAATACACGTCCCCCGGGGCCGACCAATACCCCCGGCGTGGCGCCCACGAATACCCCCGGCCCGGCGCCCACGAATACCCCCGGCCCCGGGCTGACCAACACGCCCAGCCCGGCGCCGACCACCCCGCCCCCCGCCTCGGCCACGCGCACCGCGACGCCCGGCATTACCGGGACGGCGACGCCGACATCCGTGGCGACCCAGACGCCGGAGCCGCCGCCGCGGATCACCGGCTTTGCGCCGGCGAGCGTCGAGCAATATGATACGGAGACCCAGATCAACATGACGGGGACCTCGTTCGGCCTGCAGCAGGGGGCCGGGTTCGTCGTGGTCAATAGCCATGTCGCCACCGTCGACAGCTGGAACGATACCCTGATCCAGTTCCACATCAACGTCAATACCCCGCCCGGCAACCCGGTCACCGTGCGCCTGGTGCGCGACGATGGCCAACTGGTCGATCAGCCAACCGGCTTTGCCGTCACACCCCGCCAGCACCCGTATGTTTTCTCCTACCTGCCCAACTCGGTGCATCAGGGCGACACCCTCACGACGATCACCATCAACGGCACGCGCTTCGGCACGACCCCGGGCACGGTCACGCTCCTGGGCGTCTACAGCGCGACGATCACCAGCTGGAACGATACGCAAATCCAGTTCCATATCGCCGCCAATACGCCGCCGTCCAGCCCGATCAGCGTGGTCATCTACTCGCCGGATAACGGCAGCTACAAAGAGTATGGGCTGTTTGCCGTCTTACCCTAGCTCGTGAGTGTCGGCCACGGCACAGGGAGCCCGGCGCGTGCGCCGGGCTCCCTGTGCCGTGGCCGCCGTTCTGAGGAACCGTTAATCTGGCTTTGTACGTTTTCTGAAATGCATCCGGCATAATAGACGGGAAGCCGGGGGTAGGGTGGGGCGTAGGGCTGTGTCTAAGTCGGCTCCGCCGCCTGCTGGCGAGGCCATTGTCATGCTGAACCCTTCGCTACGCTCAAGGGTAAACTCCGTGCAGAATCCGTCTTGGACACGGGGAGACGGACTCTTCGCTCCGCTCAGAGTGACCAGATCCCGACTTTAAGACAGCCCTAGGTGGGGCAGGGGGCCCTGCTGGAGTGGCAGCATGGGCGGTTAGGAAATCAAGGTATGGCGACGAAGGCGAGCAGCGGGGCGCAACATTGGCGGTCCGCGATGGCCATCTGGCCCTTGCGGCTGTTTCTGGGGGTCACGTTCATCTGGGCCAGCCTGGACAAGCTGGGCGATCCCGAGTTCTTCAACCCGGCGGCCAGTGGCTACCTGGGCAAGCAGCTGGCGCTGGCGGCGAGCGTGTCGCCGCTGGGCGGGCTCTTGACCCGCCTGATTGTGCCCAACGCGACGGTGGCCGGCCTGCTGGTGATGACCGGCGAGTTGCTGATCGGGCTGGCCGTGCTGCTGGGCTGGTTCACCCGCTTCAGCGCCGCCCTCGGCCTGCTAATCAACCTCACCTTTTACCTGACGATCACCTGGGATGTGCAGCCCTATTATTATGGCGCCGATCTGGTCTTCGTCTTCGCCTGGCTGACCCTGCTGCTCGCCGGGCCCGGGCCGCTGAGCGTCGACTCCTGGCTCGCGGGCCGGGCGCTGGCCGGTGGCGCCGCCCCGGCCAGTGGGACACCGGCCGGGGCGGCGCCACCGGCGATCAGCCGGCGGCACTTCAACCGGATCGCGTTGAGCGCCCTCGGGGCCGGGGCCCTCGGCTTGCTGGAGATCGGCGTCTGGGGCCTGCGGGCGCCCCGCGCGACCCCGGCCGCCCCAACCCTGGCCGCCCCGACCGCGCCCCCGAC
>DATGEF010000307.1:0-5755 GCA_035310405.1 Chloroflexia bacterium
ACGAGCAGGCCGGCGAGGCCGCGCGGGCCGCCGCCTACCTGGCCCGCGCGGGCGAGACAGCCGTCGCCCTCAGTGCTTTCCGCGAGGCGCAAGCCCTGTTCGAGCGCGCGCTGATCCTGGCGGCCGAGCTTCCCCGCCGCGACCAGGAAGCCACGCTGACCCGCCAGTTGGCCGGCGTGCATCTCGCGCTGAGCGAGTTCGACGCGGCGCGGCACCTGCTGGAGGAGAGCCTGGCCCTGGCCCGGCTGCTGGACGACCCCGCGGGCATCGCCGCGGCGCTGGGCGGCCTGGGGCGCGTGGCCACCGAGCAGGGTGCCTACGGCGAGGCGAAAACCCTGCTCGAAGCCGCACTTGAGCTGGCGCGGACGAGCGGCGATACCGCCAGCCTGGTGCCGATCCTCAAGAACCTGGGCATGGCCAATGTCTGGCTCGGCCACTATGCCGCCGGCCAGGCCTACCTGGAGGAAAGCCTCACCCTGGCCCGCGAGAGCGGCGACCAGCCCGCCATGGCCAGCGCGCTCAACCACCTGGGCCACCTGGCCCTCGACCAGGGCGCCTATGCCGAGGCGGAAGCGCGCCTGGCCGAGAGCCTGTCCCTGGCCCGCGCCATCGGTGACCGCAGCTCGGTCGTGGTGGCCCTGCTCAACCTGGGCATGGTCGCCTATCGCCAGGGCGCCTACCCGGAGGCGGACACTTATGCCCAGGACGCACTCGCCCTGGCGCGCGCGATCGACAGCAAATGGCTGATCGCGGGGGTGCTCGGCCAGCTCGGGCTGACGGCCTGTGAGCTGGGCGCGTTGGCCCGGCCCCGCGCCCGAGCCGCCCTGCGCGCCGCGCTGCAGACGGCGACCGAGGCCGGCGCCACCCCGGTCGCCCTCTATGCCTTGCTCGGGCTGGCCCGGCTCCGCGAGCTGGAGGGTCAGCCCGAAGCGGCGGTCGAGCTCCTTGGGCTCGTCCTGCACCACCCGGCCAACATCAGCGGCACCCGCGAGACCGCCGGCCCGCTCTTGGCCCACCTGCGCGCTACCCTGCCCGCGGCCACGGTCGCCGCTGCCCTGGAGCGCGGCCAGGCCCTGGACCTGGCGGCCGTGGTGCAGGCCTCCCTGGCAGAGGAATAAAGGACCGATCGCGTGAGTTTAGAGCGAGAACTCGTACTCCAGCCAGCCGCCGGGGGTGGGATTGGCCGCCCGGACGGTATGCACGATGTGCCCGCGCTCCAGGAAGCGGACCACATCCTGGGTGTCGCCGCGAAAGTACTGCCGTTCCGTCTCCGTCCAGCCCAGGGCTGTAAACACCGCGGTGGAGGAGAGCGGATCGTACCCCGCCGCGTCCAGCTCACCGGCTTTGCGCAGGAAGGCATTCACTTTGTCGTTCGGGATCATCAGCGCGATCTCCTTCTATAGAGTCCACAGCTCCCGTTGGGCCACGGTATCCCCCAGCGCGGCCCCGCGCTGGAAGTCCTGGCGGGCCGCCGATTGCAGCCCCATCGCCGCGAAAATGCGCCCCCGGATGCGGTAGTGGAGCCCGATGTCCGAGTCGATCTCCACGGCCCGCGTGGCATCGGCGAGGGCGCGGTCGTAATCGCCCTGCTCATAGTAGGCCTGGGCCCGTGTGCTATACGGGCTTGCCGTGCTAATTATTGTGTCCATACTCTCGTGTCCTTGTCATGCTCGTGTGCGCGGGTCCGGCGCACCGGGGTCCCGCCGATCGGGACCGGTTCCATGGTGTCGTCAGCGGCGGACGGCGGCGCGGCCGCGAGGGAGGCGCCGCCCGCCAGGTCGATGCGGGCCAGGCGGGCCGGGGGCTCGGCGGTGCTACGGGAGCCGCGGACGCCGGCCGCCCCGGTGCGATGCAGTAGCAGCACCCGTGCCCCCGTTAGCTCCTGGAGCCGGTGCAGGTGGGCGACGAACGCGTCCATCGCCGCCGGGTTGAGCTCATCGGCCCCGAAACAATAGGCCAGGCAATCCAGCACCAGGAGGTCGGGCCGCCCCACCTTCCGAGCGATCATCTGCGCCAGGTTGTCGACATTGCGCGCTTTCAGCAGATCGACCGACTGGGAGAGGACGAACAGTCCCTTCACCTGCCCCAGCTGGCGGGCTTTCCCCAGCCGCGCCAGGGTCGCCGAGACCTGCCACTCGCCTTCACAGGCGATATAGACGGTCTTCCGGCCGCGCACCGCCACGTCCAGGACGGACGTCACCGCGAGCGCCGTGAGCGCCAGGGCATCGGCGCCGTGCAGACACACCACCGGGTGGGCCAGCAGCGTCTCGGCCAGGGTGTGCGCGATCGCCTCTTTTCCGAAATCAACTTTCACCAAATAAGCCTTTCTGCGCCGCGGTCCTGCGGCGATCGCGGATCACGGCAGGAGAGTCGCATCCTGGCACTCGAATTGCATCTGGAGTGTCAGGGTTTTCTGGGCGATATCGCTCGCCTGGGCGTGAATCAGAAACATCTGCTGGATTTTCAGCTGACGGTCGTCATCCGTGCGCCCCTCGTATCTTTCGGCCAGCCAGCGTTTCTGCGCCGCGGGCAAATGGGGGTCCACCTGGTACTGGCTGACCAGCCGCTCCCAGCTGGCATAGCCGGCCTTGGGAAACCGCCCGGTACAAGTCAACAGGCGCTTGCCCGTGCTGTACTCGGCCAGCGCAAAATAACACTGGATGCGGCCGCCGAGCGGGAACGTGATCTGGCCCTGCCCCCGGTGGGTATGCACAATGTCGCCATAGCTGGTCAGGTCGAGCATCCGGGTGCGGCTCCTTCAGTGGCCGGGTACCTGGACAGCGCGAGATAATCAGGTGGAGGACCTGGTTCGGACTTCCAGCGTATAATGAACCAATAGTTGTCGTATGTGTTGTCGCTTATGTAAGGCGATCCGACGGCGATCACGAGAGATAACGGAAGGGGGGTCCCAGGCAGACAATCTCTATAAGTTCATTATACACCCTATGTCAAGCGGACCCCGCGAACTCCTGACCTGCGGGGCCGGTCAACGGGCGGTAAATTCCGCCAGCCAGCGCGCCGCATAGGCCACCCAGCCGGGGGCGCGGGCGCGGACGGCTGGATCGGGCGCGTTGGCCAGGTAGTTGACCCGCTTGGCCAGCCGGATGGCCGTGAACAGCCGGATGCCCGCCTCGTAATCATCCGGCAGGGGGCGGATGCGGCGGTAGCCGTCGAAGAAGGCGGCCCGCAGGGCGGGGCCGCCTGGCCGGTCGCCCACCTCAAACAGCGTAATGGTCATATCGTAGAGATGGTCGCCCCAGCAGCAGTCGGCGAAATCGATGGCCCCGGCGGTGCCCCGATCAAACAGATAATTGGTCTGCTGGAGGTCGGCGTGGATTAACCCATACCCCGCCGGGTCGGGACGCCGATTCTCCATCGCGAGCTCGATCCGATCCGCCGCCGCCGTGAAAATAGCGCGATCGCCCGCAGAGAGCAAGTCGCCGCCCCGCCCCGGCGCGAAAACCGACGACGCGCCGAACACCCCCCGCCAGTTCCAGCGGGGCCGCACGAACCCCGGCGGGGGGGAGAATTCGGCGGCGTGGGTATGTAGCTGAGCCATAAGCGTGCCGACGCGGGCCAGGTGCGCGGGCCGCAGGCCGGCGTCGACGAACCGCCCGGGCACGGCCTGGAAGAGGACACACTGCCGCGGCGCGGGCAGGCCGGCCGCAGTGGCGTGGCCCAGCAGGGCGCCCGCCCGGGTGGGAACCGGCACGGGCACGGGCAGGTCAGTCTCCTGCCCGAGGGCCGCCAGCCAGGCCAGCTCGGACGCCACCATCTCGGGCGGGGGGCTATGGGGCCCATAGATCCGCAGGATCAGGGGCGCGTTCGCCGCACCGGGCCCGGCGGGGCCGGGCTCGGGAGTGACGGCGAAGATCGTGTTGGCACGATGCGCCAGTACGCGTAACCGGCTGGGTGGCAGATCGTATTGGGCCAGGGCGGCCGCCGCCAGCCCGCGCAGGCGCGGTAGACGACCGCGGTGGCTCAGGGCGTCAAAGGGGCGCATCCCATCTGCTACTTCCCAGTCTCCACACCCCCACGCGCTTGTAACATCTCGGCAATTTGGGTGTGCCCGTGTGCCTGTGCCACATCCAGGGGAGTCTGGCCCTGGAAATTTGGAGTGTTCGGGTCGGCGCCTCGGGCCAGCAACCACGCCGCCATCTCGCGATGGCCGGGCCCGACCGCGGCGTGGAGCGCCGAGCTCACGCCGTCGCCGCCGCCATGCGCCACCAGCAGATCCACGATCTCGATCTTGCCACTCAGCGCCGCGTGGTACAAAATGCTGATCCCATGCACCCCCAGAGCCTCCGCCAGCTCCGGCGCATCGCGCAAAAAGGCGGCCACGTCTTCGGTCTGGCCCAGCATCGCCGCTGCAAAAATGGTTAAGGGCGCGCCCTTGCCCAGCACATACTCCGCGATATCGGCGCGCCCCATATGTCCTGACGCCTCAAGTGCGTTCTCATCCACGGGCAGCCACTTGGCGTTCAATAATTGCGGTGCGCGCTCCAGCATCTCCTGCACTTTCGGGAAATTACCGTGCGCGGCCACCACAAACTCTTCGATCAACTCAGGGGACAATGCTACCGGCGTATTCATTGGCGCGCTACTCTCCTTTACCACGAATCTACTACCACGAATCTACTACCACGAATCTACCAGAATCTAGTAGGGCTACTCTAGCAGACCCGCGCAGTTTCTGCAAGAACGCCGTGGAGCCACGGCGGTGGCGAGGGCAGCCATTGCCGGGGGCGCGCGCTTTTGTTATACTGTGGATGACGCAAGCCTCGCCCATCCCCTGGCCGGATCGTTGGCCGACTCCACTCACAGGCACCTCTGCGGCACAAAGGGGCAAATCTATGCAGCACCCCGCCCGATGGGTGTATACCCTCGTCCTACTATTGACGCTCCTGCTGCTGGGCGCAGGCTATGCCCCCGGCCGGGCCGCGTCCGCGCCCCCGGCCGGCGCCCAGTCGTTGCCGGCGACGCCGTTGCCCTGCGGCGCGCCCCCGGGCTGGAGCCCGGTCAGCCCGTACCCTTTCCCCAGCTTTGCGTCGGCGGTGGGCACCCTGGGCGGCTACCTCTATGCCTTCGGCGGGCCCGGCGCGCCCAATGGCGAGTCGTTTAAATACGACCCGCTCGCCGACCTGTGGATACCCATCGCCCCCATGCCCGCCTATCGCTCCGAACACCGGGCGGTCAGCGACGGCACCTATATCTACCTGCTCAACGGCAACGACGGGAGCACGCACCCGCCCACCTTGTGGCGCTACGATCCGGCGGGCAACACCTACACGATCCTCGCCCCGCCGCCGGTCGGCAGCGTGGTCCATGCGGCCGCCTACCTGAACGGCAAGATCTATCGCATCGCCGGCGCCGGCCTGAACAGTGTCGACGTCTACGACATCGCCAGCAACACCTGGGCGCCGCCCGGGACGATCGCCAATTACCCGCTTGTCGCCTACCGGCTGCAGGCCGTCGTCGCCGGCGGCTATATTTACACCGCCGGCGGCGTCGGCTACAGCCAGGCCTATCGTTACGATCCGGCCGGCAATACCTGGGACGATGCGGCCGTCACGGACCTGCCCGGCGACCGCAACAGCTACGCGACGACGATCCTCAACGGGCGCTGGCTCATCGCCGGGGGGTTCATCAATAATAACACCGTCCGCACCAATACCGTGCTGGCGCTCGACCTGGCCAACCCCGCCGGCCCCTGGGTGCTCCTCCCCGCGATGCCGCAGCCGCTCGACTACTTCAG
>DATGEF010000308.1:0-2462 GCA_035310405.1 Chloroflexia bacterium
GGTTGATGGCCTGCAGCCGCAGGTCGGGATCGGGCACCAGCCAGTTGAGCGGATCGAAGGCCAGGTAAAACAGGGGGGAATACGGCACGACCGCCGTGAGCCCGAGCTGCCCGGCGTAGGTCTGGCCCTGGTCCGCCTTCAAGAAGTTCCCTAAGAACGCCACGGGGTTGGCGCCCAGCTCCATCAGCCGGTGCAGGCGCGCATAGTGATCCAGGGTGACAAACATCGGGTCGAGCAGGCCGGTCGCCTTGCAGACCACGCCCGTCACAAAGAGCGCGGCCAGCCAGCGCCCCTCCGTGGGCCGCACGACGACGCCGCCGCGCCGAAATAAGGCCCCGAGCAGCGGGCGCAGGCCCAGCGCCAGGCCGAGGCCGAGCGCCAGCCCGCCGACCAGCCCGGGGGTGGCCCACAGCGCCGGCAGGCGGGCGGCCAGCAGGGCCCCGGCCCCGGCCAGGACGCCCCCCGCCGCGATCCCGGCGGCGGCGGTGGGCCGCCCGCCCAGCCAGACCGCGCCGCAATACAGGAGCGCGCCGAGGGCCAGGGCCAGGGCCAGCATGCCCGGCGGCGGCAGCACGCCGGCCGCGGTGCGCTCGACGCTGATCGCCTGCACCGGCACGCCCAGGTGCCGGGTATCGCGCGGGTCGCGCTGGCTGGGCGGGATCTGCGCCTCCGGAATCCGCAGGCGCACCCGCAGGTCGCCCGACCCGAGATCGGCGCGCGTGAACGGCACCGTGTACTCCTGCCAGCCAGGCTGGAGGCGGAGGGTCGTGGTCGGTCCCTCGCTCACCTGAACCGTGGCTTCCCGGAGCGGCCCGCCCCGGTTGTCCCCGTTGAGCCATAAATGCACGGCCCCGGCGAAGCTGCCGACCATCGGCACTTGCAGCCGCGCGGAGGGGGCCGTCCAGCGGAACGGGATGGCCCCGGCGTGCTCGATCCCGGTAAAATTGACCAGGTAGGCGCCCAGGTTGCGGTCGTCCATCGCCCAGCGATAGGGGCCGCCGGTCTGGTAGACGGCGCCGACCAGCACCGCCGCCAGCAGCAGCACGCCATAGAGGAACGGGCCGCGCAACGGCGCCAGGAGCAGTCTCACGCGAGCGGCTTGAGGAGTTGCTGCCAGCGGTGTTGCTCCACGAACCCACACCGGATCGCCAACCGGTACGGCGGCGTGTCGATCTCCGCCGTGTCCAGCGCGGTCTCCTGCACCCCCTGCTCGGCCAGGTAGGCCAGGGCGGTGCCGACCAGGGCCGTGCCGAAGTTGCGCCCGCGATAGGCCGGGTCGATGCGGATCTCGTGCAGATACCCGCTGCCCTGGCGCGTCCCGGACGCCCGGATGACTCCGACCGGGCGGCCCTCGGGATCGCTTAGCATAAAGATCCCGGCCGGCTCCCAATCGGCCCCCGCGACCATGACCGCCAGGTCCTCGGGCTCGATCAGGTTGTAGCCGGCGTCATAGGCGCCGAGGCGGTTGCAAAGGTCGCGATAGAGCTCCCCCGCCTCCGGGTGGCCGGCCAGGGATGTCAGCGTGAACCCGGCCGGCAGGGCGCCCCCGGGGCCCGGCAGGTCATCCCGGGTCGCCCGGACCAGGTGCGCCGCCTGGCCGACGATGCGGAAGCCGTGGGCCAATAAGAAGTGCCGCCCGGGCAGGTCCTGCTGGTCGATCGTGGTCTCCAGCACATGGTGGCCGCGCGCCCGGGCGGCCGGCTCCAGGTGGGCCAGCAAGCGGCCGCCGAGCCCGTGGCCCCGCGCCGCGGGCACGACAAAGATCTCAAAATTGCCGGGCGCGCGGTCCGGGAGGTGGATCGTCGGGTAACAGATCGCCGCGGCGATCGGCGTGGCGCCCTGCCAGACGAGCCGCGCATCGCGCTCCAGCGCGAAGGCCGGGTGGCCGTAGAACTGGGCCACCTCGTCCACGCTCCAATGGGTCCCCCGGGTGGCGTTGACCACCGCCGTGAGCGCCGCCCGGTGGGCCGGATCGTCGACATAGCCCTCGATCCGCAATCCCTCCATTGTGTCTCCCAGTCGTCAGTCGGCAGTCGGCAGTCGGCAGTCGGCAGTCGGCAGTCGGCAGCCGGCAGTCGGCAGTCGCCAGTCGGCAGTCGCCAGTCGGCAGTCGCCAGTCGCCAGTCGCCAGTCGCCAGTCGGCAGTCGTCAGTCGTTCGACAACTCAAAACTCAAAACTCAAAAATGTGCCTACGGCACCGCTGCGCGAGCAAAACTAACCACTGGTCACTGGTCGCCGGCACGGCTTTAGCGTTGCGCGAGCTGCGGCCCGGCCAGGATCAGCGAGACGTTGTGGCCGCCAAAGCCCATCGAGTTGCTCATCGCGTAGTCGATCGGCACGTGGCGCGCCTCGTTGGGGATGTAGTCCAGGTCGCAGTCGGGGTCGGGCGTCTCCAGGTTGATCGTCGGCGGTAAGATGCCCGTGGCCAGCGCCTTGATGCAGAAGACGGCTTCCAGGCCCC
>DATGEF010000309.1:0-7799 GCA_035310405.1 Chloroflexia bacterium
GTCGTCAGTCGTCAGTCGTCAGTCGTCAGTGAGACGAGTAGGCAGTAGACAGTAGGCGGTAGGCAGTGAGACGCGTACGAAGTCCTGAGTGCCAAGTGCTGACCGCTGACCGCTGACCGCTGACCGCTCGTCTCGCACCCTCGCCCGCGCCCGGGAGAGGGCTGGGTGAGGGCCGTCGTCCCCAGCCTTGACAGCGCCCCGCGGCTCTGGTAGACTCGCTGTAGACCGCGCGGGGATAACTCAATTGGCAGAGTGCTTGCCTTCCAAGCAAGATGTTGCGGGTTCGAGTCCCGTTCCCCGCTCCCCTCCGCCCGGGATCACTAGCAATGAGGTAACCCCATGGCCCGCCTGAACCAGATTATCGCGATCGAAAAAGGCATCAAAAGCCGCACCTTCCAGGAGCTCACGGAGGCCCACCACGTCCTCCAGAAGCCGGCGCAGCTGGCCGGCATCGCGCGCGTCTACCGCCCCAAGGACGAAGAAGGCGAGCAATTCCCGCCCGAGTCCACGCGCGTCCAAATCAAGGCCGACGAGATCATCCGCCAGACGGTCACGATCCTGACCGAGCTGTTTGACGTGACCGCAACCAAAGACTGGACCAACTGCGTGGCCCGCGCCGACGTCGTGGTGGACGGCCAGACTCTGTTGGCCGGCGTGCCCGTCACCTACTTGCTCTTCCTCGAAAAGCAACTGGTGGACCTGCATACCTTCATCAAGAAGCTGCCGGTGCTCGACGCCTCGGAGAGCTGGAGCGTCGACACGGCCGCCGACGCCTATGCCAGCGAGCCCATGCAGACGGTGAAGACGAAGAAAATCCCGCGCAACCATGTCAAGGCCGAAGCCACCGACAAGCACCCCGCCCAGGTCGAGGTCTATTACGAGGATGTGATCGTCGGCTACTGGCGGACCGTCAAGTTCTCCGGCGCCTTGCCCGCCCAGCGGGTCCACGAACTCCTGGAGCGGGTCGAGCGGCTCCAACAGGCGGTCAAGTTCGCCCGCGAGGAAGCGAATAATACCGAGGCGGCCGAGCAGAAAGTCGGGGCGCGGGTGTTCGGATACCTGTTCCACGAATAGCTTGCGTCCTGGCGCCCCGCCGGGTATACTAGAGGCAGGAGTGCAAGCTGAGACTGAAGCTTATCTTAAACGGTACAGGCGCCCAGTGCAGGTTCGAATCCTGCCCCCGCTACCACGCGGCGGGGTAGCCCAACGGCAGAGGCAGCGTCGGGTACCACCCCAGGATCAAGTTCTCACTCCAGTGTCAGCATTCTCCGCCGAACGCCAAATCGCGCGGTCAGGGTCGAAGATCGTTAGATGCCGGTGCAAATCCGGCCCGGCCAGCCCCTCTTTTGGCTGGTAGTTCAACAGCAGAACACACGATATCAAGCTGAGCCCTGGCCTTAAAAGTGTTGGCGTGTGCAAATGGGCGGAAAACCGAGGCCCGGGGGCTGTGCTAATCCCTCGGGCCTCACAATTGCCGCATCAGGGCGCCACGACGGCCAGAAACCGGGCGACGTGGTCCTGCCACAACCGCGGGTCGGCCTGGATCAGCCCCGCGTGCCCGGCCCCCGGGAAACTCACCAGCTCCTTCGGCCCGCCCAACTGCGCGAAAATCGCCGCGTTCTGGGCGACGGTCACGCGAGGGTCCTGCGTCCCGTGCAGCAGCAAGGTGGGACAGTGGACGGCGGGCGCGTCATCCACCGGGTTGTCGGCGAAGCCGTTGGCGCCCTGCTGCACGCTGCCCCAGAAGACCAGCAGGGCGGCCCCCGGGAAGGCGGGCAGGCCCAGCGCGGTGAAGCGATTGCCCACCGTGTCCAGCAGCCGGTCAAACGGGCTCTCCAGGATCACCGCGGCCGGGCGCACCCCCGCTGTCGCCACGGCGCGCAAAATCGCCGCGCTGCCCAGCGAGCTGCCATAGAGCACCAGCGGGCGGCCCGGCCAGGCCCGCTGGGCGTAGGCGACGGCCTGCGCCACATCCGTGGCTTCCCGGACGCCGAGAGTCGTCTCCTGGCCGCTCGATCCCCCCGCGCCGCGAAAATCGACCAGCAGCGTCGCATAGCCGAGCCCAGAGAAGGCGGCGGCGGGCGCCAGCAGACTCTCTTTGCTCGCCGCGTAGCCCGGGAACAGGAGCACTACCCCCCGCGCCTGCGCGTGCGGCACCGCCCAGGCTTCCAGGTGTTCGCCGCCGATCGGGATCTGCCGGACCGAATAGGCCAGACCGAGATCGCGGGGGGTGTGATGGTTCTCCGGCCGCGGCACGCGCACCCCAGTCAGCACCGTCCAGAGCTTCTCCGGGGCCGCCAGCGCTTCCGGCGGGGGCGTGCGCGGGCCGGCCGCGGCATAGTGGGTCATCGCCCAGGCCTGCATCCAGGCGACCCCGTTGCCGGTAACCCCGCCAAGCACCAGCAGCAGCACGACCAGCGGGCGCCAGCCGATCCCGCGCCGCGAACGGGGCGGCACGGGGGGCGCCCGCAGGGAATCCTGGTTGCTCATGGCCTTATTATACCTGAAGCCGGGCGGTTGCCGAGGACGGCCCCCGTCCGGTATAATAAGGCCGGGCGGCCCGCCTGGGCCCATAGCTCAATGGCAGAGCACGCGACTCATAATCGCTTGGTTGAAGGTTCGAGCCCTTCTGGGCCCACCGTCAAGAACCCCCGGCTAAAGCCAGGGGCATGTTTGAGAAACGGCAGCCAACCGTGGATCGACATCGTAAGTCTTGACTAGACAGCTAGTAACTGAACCGGCTGCCTGTGGCAGGGCGCACAATGTAGCGGACGCCACCCTAATCTGCTACCCCTTGGTCGGTCAGTGTCGAAGGGTTGTATCTACACCGCAAGGTGACTTACCGTGTTTGTTCCGGTTGTCGATCACTCTAATCAACCCTTGATGCCGACCATCCCGAGCCGCGCCCGCCGTTGGATCCGGGATGGCAAAGCCACCGGCTTCTGGAAACGCGGCGTGTTTTGTGTGCGGCTCAATGTCGCGCCGTCCGCCCGTCAGACGCAAGCGATCGCGGTCGGGATCGATCCTGGCAGCAAGCGCGAAGGGATCGTCGTGGCCTCTGCCGCCCATACCTATCTGAACGTGCAGACCTTGGCCGTAGACTGGGTGCAAGCCGCTGTGGCAACCCGCCGAGTCATGCGCCGGGGGCGCCGCTATCGCAAAACTCCCCACCGCGCCAATCGGCGCAACCGGGCCCGGGGGGGTATTCCGCCCAGCACCCGCGCCCGCTGGCAATGGAAGTTGCGTCTGGCCACCTGGTTGGCCCACATGTATCCGGTGAGCGGGTTCGTGGTGGAAGATGTCGCGGCCCCCACCAAACCCGACAAGCGCGGGTGGAACCGCTCGTTTTCGCCGCTGGAAGTAGGCAAACGCTGGTTTTATGGCGAGTTGCAAAAGGTCGCCCCGGTTACGACCCGGCAGGGTTGGGAAACCCAACAATATCGCGCGGCAGTGGGGCTACACAAATCTAGGGCGAAGCTGGCCGAACGCTGGGACGCGCATTGCATGGACGCCTGGGTGCTGGCCCGCTCGCAGGTCGGGGGGGCCAGCCAGCCCGATAATACCGCGCTGCTGATGATCACGCCGCTACGCTTCCATCGCCGGCAGTTGCACGCCAGGCAATACGCCAAAGGGGGCGTGCGCCGGACGTATGGGGGCACCCGCAGTGGGGGCTTCAAGCGCGGCAGCTACGTCCAGCACCCCAAATACGGGCTGTGCTACGTGGGCGGCACGATGAGCGGGCGGATCAGCTTGCACGCGCTGGGGGATGGCCACCGCCTAACCCAAACGGCGCGGCCCACGGAAGTCAAGTTTCGCACGTTCGCCAGTTGGCGGACCCGGCCGGCGGCTCCTCCCGCTGGCTAAAGCCAGGGGTATCCGCCGCGGTGCTCTACGCAAGGGGCTTTCCTTTATAAAGACACCGCAGCTGAGGCTAGCGCGCCTGCTGGCCGGCGGCCTACTGGCCGGTTGCCTGGCCTGTGAGGCTGCGCCCACCCCGGCCCCGACGGTGGTGCTGCCGACGGCGCCCCCGCCCCGCGTCGTGCCGATTACGGTCGATACGCCGACCCCCCCGCTGGCGCCCCCCGACCCGGCAAGCCAGGCGCGAGTGCTGGCGCTGATCGACCATTGGGCGCTCGGCGCCGCGGCCACGGCCGGCCCGGCCACCCAAAAGCCGATCTCGACCGCGCCCGGCGGGGCCGCCGCGTTCCAGCTGCAAGGGGCGCCAGTCCTCACGGCGACGGCCGGGGTGCGCACGGTGGCGGCGGTCCTCGTCACCGGCCCCGGGCCCCCGGCGCGGCAGGTGATCAACGTGGTGGCCGCGGGCGACGATCTGCTGTCCCCCACGCGCGTCGTCTGGGCCGGGAACGGGGCGGCGGCGGCCATCTTCTTTACCTGGCGCCTGGCCGGCCAGGCCGTCGATTGGCAGCCGGGCGTGTTGCTCGATGCCCAGGGCGCGCGGCGCGGCGCCCCCTTGCTCACCCTGGGCGCGGCCGAAGACCTGCCGGTCTGGGCCCCCGGCGGCCAGTACCTGGCCTACCTCGACGCCGGGGCGGCGGGTCCCCGCCTGGCGATCGTCGACGGGCGGGGCGCACTGCGGGTCGCCGGGCCGGCCACCAACTACGAGTGCGACCGCTGCTGGCCGGACGTCCATTGGGCGCCGGCCGGGGATCGCCTGGCCTATGCCACCCGCCAGCCCCTGCCGCCGGCGCCGGGCGGCACCCCGGGGGCGCCGCGCGGGCAGCTCACCTGGCGGCTCCTGGCGCTCGACGCGGCGGCGGGGCAGGTCGTCTTCGATCAACAAGGGCAGGTCGTGGAGGAGGCGCATGTGCTGGGCTGGCGGGACGCCGGGCAGGCCCAGGTCGTGTTACGGCGCCCGCTGGTGCCCGCCGATCAGATCACGGGGCCGGCGGGCCGCTGGGCCGATACATCCTACCTGTTGCACCTTGACCCCCCGCCGCCGCGCCTGGAGCGCGCCCCGCCCTGACTCAGGCGCGGGCCGCGGCGACGGCTTCCCGGGGCGCCGCCGCCGGGGGCGCGTCCGGGGCGAGGACGTAGACCGTGGCCGGCTCCTCGCGGCCGCGCACCGGCAGCGTCAGCGGGCCCTGCACCGACCAGGCGCCGGTGCTGTCTCCTGTTTCGGCGTCGTGCTGCATCAGGGCATAGGTGCGGGCGCTGATTAGCACTTCCCCCGCCCCCGCCATGCCGACCAGCCGCGATCCGAGATTGACCGTGTCGCCGGTGACGGTGAAGGAGAGTTGTTTGTCGGAGCCGATATTCCCGGTCACCGCCACGCCCGTCGTCACCGCCGCCCCGATGATGATCGGGGTCTGCCCGGCGGCCTGGCGTAGCCCGTTCAAGGTGTCCAGGCCGGCACGGATCTCCTGAATGGCGCGCACGGCGTCTAGGGCATGGTTCGGGTCGGCCAGCGGCGCGCCAAAGACGGCCAGCACGCCGTCGCCCAGGAATTTGTCGATGCTGCCGTTGTGCTGGAAGACGGCCGTGGTCACCACGTCCATATAGGCGTTGAGCATCTCGACCACGTCCTCGGCGTCCATGACCTCGGATTGCCGGGTGAAGCCGCGGATATCGGTAAAGAGGATGCTGATCTCGCCGCGGGTCAGCAGGCGCTGGCTCAGGTTGCCGCTGCGGTTGCGGAACACGGCGCTGGTGGCGGCGCCGTCGCCGGCCGCGATGGCCCGCGCCACGGCGGGTGAGAAGTAGCGCTCCAGCTCTTGCAGCCGCTGCAGGCGGGTAATGGTCTGCGAGGCGCGAGCCACGAGGCCGATCAGGGCCCCGTAGAGCAGCCCCAGGCCGACCACGATCGCGCCCCAGGCCTGCCCCTGCGCCCGCTGGATCTCGCCCGTCAGGTCGCCGGCCTCTTCATACACTTCGATGACGCCCAGCTGCTCGAACGTGCCGCGGCGCAAGATCGGCACGTAGACCTCGATGAGAGGCGGTGAGGTAACCGGCGCGGCGCTGCCGGGGGCCGGCTCGCCCAGGGGGGTGGGCGGCTGATCTTGGGCGTTTTCCGGCGTATTCAAGTTGGTGAATTCGACGGCCACAGCCCCCTGTAAGGCCTGCTGTAACGTCTCGTTCTCCGGCGCGCGCTGCCCGACGATATCACGGTCCGACCAGACGACCGTGGCCTGGGGACTCCAAACCTTGACCATGAAGACCGGCAGGCCCGCCAGCGTGCGGAAGATCTGGCCGCTCCACCAGTTGTACTCGGCCGGGTGGTCCGGGGAATGCAGGGTGGCGAATTGGGCCGGCGTCAGGTCGATGATCGCCGTGCTGGTCACGGTCTCGCGGAACCCCGCGCCGTTGCGGATCACGTCGGCCAGCCGGTCGCGCGCCCGGTCGATGGCCTGGGTCTCGATCGTGTTGCTGATCAGGCTGCCGAGCACCACGCCGATCACGACCACGCCGATCAAGCTGATCAGCGAAAAGATCTGTAGCAGGGTTGCGCGACGGAACAGATCCACAGGTGCTCTCCCGAAACGGTTGTCCAGCAAGGGGTCGGCGGTGTGGTACAATATTGCCCAAGTATACCAACGCCGCGGGCAAATAGAAAGTTGCGGCGGCCCCGCGCCGATGAACCCTGACGGATGAACGCGCGCGCCCGCCCGCATAGATTGCAGGGAACGGCCAGATTGTGTAAACTAGGCCGTATGAGATCTCTACCCCCGCCATCCGGGCGCCTGACCCTGGTGCTCGCGCTGGTCGTCGTGCCGGCCCTCGTCGCCCTCCTGGCGCTGGCCCGCCCGGCGCGCTCCGATCCGTTCGTCGATCCGGCCTTTGCCGCGCTCTGGGACCGCACCGATCGCCCCGTCGCCGGGCACCAGGTGACCCGGACCTGGATCTGGGGGCCCGTGCCCGGGCCGGCCAAACGCGAGGCCTATGCCGAGGGCCCCGGCGGGGTCCGGCTGGTGCAGTATTTCGACAAAGGCCGCATGGAGATCAATAACCCGGCCGGCGACCCCCATGCGCCCTTCTTCGTGACCAGTGGCCTCTTGAGCGTGGAGCTGATCAGCGGCCTCCTGCAAACGGGCAATACGCGCTTCGAGGCCCACACGCCAGCCCTGATCCCCCTGGCCAGCGACCGCGACGATACCACGGCGCCGACCTATGCCTCGTTCGGCCCAGTGAGCAGCCTGCCCGGCGCGGATCGCCCCGCGGCCAAGGCGGTGGGCCAGCCGGCCAACCTGGCGATCGATCCGGCCGGCAACGTGGGCCCCCTGCCGCCCGGCGGGTCGAGTTTTGGCGTGACCTACGCGTATTACGAACCGCTGACGCGCCACAATGTGGCCGATGTCTTCTGGCGCTTCCTCAACGCGACCGGCCCCGTGCTGGTCGACGGCGCTATCGTGCAAGGCCCCGTGTTTGCGCCCTGGTTCGCGCAGACCGGCTTGCCGATCAGCGAAGCCTACTGGGCCACCGCCAAGATCGCGGGCCAGCGCCACCCGGTGCTGATCCAGGCCTTTCAACGGCGGATCTTGACCTACGTCCCCAGCAACCCCGACGGTTGGCAGGTCGAGATGGGGAATATCGGCCTCCATTACCTGGAGTGGCGCTACAGCCTGGGCGCCCCGGCGACGGCCGTGCCGCCCACGCCGGCCGGCCCCCCGCCGCTGGCACCGATCGTGATCACCGGCATCGTGACCGGCAAAAGCGGCCTCGACCTCAACGAGCAAACGGTCACCCTGGTCAATCAGGGCGACACGCCCGTGGGCATGTCGGGCTGGCACCTGGTCAGCCCGAAGAACGATCACGTGGATACGTACGTGTTTCCGCAGGAGTAT
>DATGEF010000310.1:0-2815 GCA_035310405.1 Chloroflexia bacterium
ATAGCGAAATGTACACCTCGGCAGCCCATTGTACTCCCCTTATCTTCCCAACTCAGACTAGATAACAGTTGATGCATCTTATTAGCAGAAAGCATAAGATTTGTCATTCTGAGCGTAGCGAAGAATCCGCTGAAGCGCGCACCCGCTACCTTAACGGGGTGATCGAGGCGTCCACACCCGGGCAGCGTGTCCGAGAGGCGACGGGCGCGGGGCCAGCCGCCCGCCGGCCCCGACCCGATCCGCGGGGCAGCGGATTCTTCGCTGCGCTCAGAATGACAAGTTTTGTTATCTTTGCTAATATTTATATCCGCATATGATCATGGCATCGCGGCGATCGCGTCCCATCTCTAAGCTCGTCTACGCCGGCTGTCGGCGGGCCAGGGCCTGGGGCACCTCGCCTGGCTTCCCCTCCTAATTTATTGCCCGGCACAACAAATAAGCGGAACGTGAAGTAGGCAAAATCCCGGTTGGGAGGACACTTTGTTTACGATCCGACGGGCCGTTGCCTGGATCGGCGGGAATATTTGGCGGGCGCCGGCGGTATAAGCAGAGGAAGGGGCCGGGGCGATGCGCCCGTCCAGTCCATCCCGGGCCTGACCATATGGCGAAGTACGCCGCTTAAGGAGGGTTATCCAATGATCGATCTCAGGGCCACGGGCCGATCCCGTCCTACCCTTTGGGCCGCCGCCATCCGGTTGGCCGCCGCGCTGGCCCTGGGGGCACTGCTCAGCGCCTGTGGCGGGGACGCGGCGCCCGCGCCCAGCCCGACCGCCGCCAGCCCCACCGCCCCGCCGCCCACGATGGCGATGGGCGCCCCGGCGACCGGCCGCCCGACTCCTGTGCGCGCCACGCGCGCGGCGGCAGACGGCCCGCTGGTCGCCATCGACAATTTCACCTTCGGCCCGGCCACGCTGACGGTGACCGTCGGCACCACGGTGACCTGGATCAACCATGACGACACCCCGCACACTGTAACGAGCACGGATCATCGTTTTCCGTCCTCAGGCGGCCTCGACACCGACGACCAGTACACCTACCGCTTCACGACCCCGGGCACCTACGCTTATTTCTGCTCGATCCACCCTCAGATGACCGGCCAGATTATTGTGCGTTAGGCCGCGCTGGACGAAGTCCTGAGACGAGGTCCTGAGTGGAAAGTCCTGAGTTAAAAGTGCTGACCGCTGGACGAAGTCTTGAGTGGAAAGTCCTGAGTTAAAAGTGCTGACTGCTGACTGCTGACTGCTTTACGCTAAAGGAGACAAACCATGACCGATCATTATGCTCCTGATCACGGGGGGGACGTCATCGGCCCCGCGGCGGCCGCCGATCCGCAGGGCGACGGGATCGACCGCCGAACCTTTCTCAAGTGTATGGCCTGGGTTGGCACCGGGCTGGTCTGGACGCTCAGCGGCGGCATCCTGACCTCGTGCGACGTCGGGCAGGCGGCGAGCGTGCCCGGCAGCAGTCCGACGCCCGCCGCCGATTTTACCTTTGGCCAGGTCAGCGACAGCCACATCGGCTTCAGCAAAGACCCAAACAAGGATGTGACCGGCACCTTTCAGCAGGCCATCGCCCGGCTGAACGCCCTGGCCACCCCGCCCGCCTTCCTGATCCATACCGGCGACCTCAGCCACCTGGCGAAAGCCGACCAATTCGACACGGTCGACCAGGTGCTGCGCGGCACCAAGGCGGGCCAGGTTTTTTATGTGCCCGGCGAGCATGACGTGATCGGCGATAACGGCACGCAATACCTGGCCCGCTATGGGAAAGGGACCCTGGGCACCGGCTGGCAGAGCTTTGACTACCACGGGGTGCATTTTATCGGCCTGGTCAACGTCGTCAATCTCAAGGCCGGGGGGTTGGGCAGCCTGGGCGCGGACCAGATCGCCTGGCTCAAGAAGGATGTGGCCAGCCTGGGCAGCAGCACCCCGATCGTCGTCTTTGCCCATATCCCCCTCTGGACGGTCTACCCGCAATGGGGCTGGGGCACCGACGACAGCGAGCAGGCGCTGGCCCTGCTGCGGCCCTTCGGCTCGGTCACCGTGCTGAACGGCCATATCCACCAGGTGCTGCAAAAAGTGGAGGGTACCGTCACCTTCCACACCGCGATGTCGACGGCGTTTCCGCAGCCGGCGCCCGGCACCGCGCCCGCCCCGGGGCCGATGCAAGTCCCGCCCGGCCAGCTCCGCAGTCTGTTGGGCGTGACCAACGTGAACTATGTCGAGGGCCACAAGCCCCTGGCCACCGTCGACACCCCCCTCGGTTAGGAGGATGAAGCACGGCCGCGACGTCTACCGGCGTCGCGGCCGTGCTCTATCTGGGGGCGCGTTACTCGGCCGGCTCCAGCTTGAGCACGGCCGAGTTGATGCAGTAACGTTGCCCGGTCGGGCGGGGGCCGTCGTCGAAGACGTGCCCGAGATGCGCCTCGCAGGTGTTGCAGAGCACCTCGGTGCGCCGCATCCAGAGGCTGCCGTCCGACTCCTCGCGAACATTTTCGCCGGCGATCGGGGCGGTAAAGCTCGGCCAGCCGGTGCCGGAGTCGAACTTGGCCTCTGAGCTGAACAACGGCGTGCCGCAGGCCGCGCAGGTGTAGACGCCGGGGGTTTTGGTGGCGTGATAGGCGCCGGTGAAGGCGCGTTCGGTGCCCTTCTGCCGGGCGATGCGGTACTGTTCCGGGGTGAGCTGCGCCCGCCACTCGGCGTCGGTTTTGGCTACTTTCTGCGTCATGGGTCCCTCTCCTTATACTACACATGTTTTCTCATATGGTATACGGAGCGGGTGCGGAGCAGGATTTTGCCCGGGCGCCCCGTGGGCG
>DATGEF010000311.1:0-3959 GCA_035310405.1 Chloroflexia bacterium
CAGCTCGGCGATGAACATGGTGGGCACGCCGTGCAGGGCGGTGCAGCGCTCGGCCGCGACGGTTTCCAGGGTGGCGAGCGGGTCGAAGGCCTCCGCCGGGTAGACCATCGTCGCCCCGTGGCTCACACAGGTGAGGTTGCCCATGACCATGCCGAAGCAGTGGTAGAGCGGCACGGGGATACAGAGCCGGTCCTGGTCGGTAAAGCGCATCATCTCGCCCACGAAAAAGCCGTTGTTGAGGATATTGTGGTGGCTGAGGGTCGCCCCTTTCGGGAAGCCGGTCGTTCCGGACGTGTACTGGATATTAATCGGATCGTCGAATTCCTGTTCCCGCTGGCGGGCCGCCAACTGCTCGGGTGTGACCGCGGCGGCGCGGGCCAGCACGTCCCTCCAGCGCCACATGCCGGGGTGGGACTCCTCGTCCAGCACCACCAGGTATTGCAAGGCCGGGAACCGGCGGGCGGCGACGGCGTCCGGCTGGGCAGGCAACGTGGCGAGCTCAGGGATCAGGCTGTTGACGATCGCGACATAATCGCTGCTCTTGAGCCGGGAGGCCAAAATCAGTGCGCGGAGCCCGGACTGGCGCACGGCATATTCGAGCTCGGTGGCGCGGTAGGCCGGGTTGATATTGACCAGGATGGCGCCGATCTTGGCCGTGGCAAACTGGGTGATCGGCCACTCGGCCCGGTTCGGCGCCCAGATCCCGACCCGGTCGCCCTTGGCAATGCCGAGCGCGAGCAGGGCGCGGGCGCCCTCGTCGACCGCCTGCTGCAGCTGGCGATAGGTGTAGCGGCAGCCCTGGTGGCGGACGACCAGCGCTTCGTGGTCCGCATAGCGGGCCACGGCGGCGTCGAAATTATCGCCGATCGTTTGGCCCAGCAGGGGAACATGGGAGATGCCGCTGACATAGCTGAGCGGCGGGGGCGGGACGGGAGCGGCCGGCCCGGCAGGTCCGGGGACCGGGGCCTCGACAAGGGTGGTCATACAGGCTCCTTGCTGGTGGCGCGCTGCCCCGCCCGGCTCTGCCGCTCGGGGATACGGCTGGCGCCGCTACTTACTTGACGGTGACGGTCCCCGCCATCCCTTTCTCCTTGTGCCCGGGGATCGAGCAGAGCGTGGTCCAGGTGCCGGCGGCCAGGTCGGTCTCCAGAGTGGCGCTCTCGCCGGCTTTCAGGAGCGCGGTTTGCATCGTTTGATTGCCGACCATAATGGTGAAATTATGTGCGAACTTACCGCTGTTCGTCACGCTGAACTTCTGGTGCCCGGCGGCCACATTGATCGCCGCGGGCTGGATCGACCATTCGTTGAGCGTTACGCTCGTCGCATCGCTGGCGCCGGGGTTGCCGCCCGTGCTCGCCGCGGTGGTGGGCGGGACCGACGTGGTCGGGGTCGCCACGTCCCCGCAGGCGGCGACCAGGCCGGCCAGGATCAGCAGGGCCCCGGCCAGGGCCAAGCGGGATCGCGAAAGGGAAAAAGTAGCCATGTATGCATACCTCCTAATAAGGCCGCGCCCGCGGCGCGCCCCGAGATGATGGGTCGTTACTCCGTGGCTCGTAGATGGCGCACCAGTTGGGCATGGACGTGCTCGAGCACGGGGCTCTGGGCCGCCAGGGCGACAGTCGCGTCGAGCGGGGCCTGCGCCGCGACCGGCACTCCCGCCCCGCCCAGGCGCCGCAGATAAGTGCCGAGCAGGTGGGTGAGGGCCTCAACATCGGCACGCGGCAGATCGCGATGCTCATGCCCCGCCAGCAACTGGTGCAGGCGGGTCGCTTCGGCCTGATCCTCGGGAAAGCTCACGGCCACTCGGCGGGGATCAAACAAGTCGTGTAAGAGGGTGCGCTCCGCATCCGCCAGTGGTAATTTCACCGCGGTTCTTTCCTCCTTATCCTTACTACCCGCCAGGCCTCCGCCCGAAGTGCGAAGGCCTGCCCGGTTAGCGCCCGTCCCGATTATAGCAAGGGAGGTTTCTGCCTGTCAAGGCCGCTATCTGCTACCGCGGGCCCACTTCGCCGGAGCGCTACCGCGGTTCCCTTGCGACCCGTTCGATCAACTCCACCGCGTATTGCTGGTCGGGCAGCGCCTGCATCTCGGCTTGCAGCCGGCCGGCGGTCTGCCGGTACTGCGGCTGGGCGAGCACATCCTCCACTGCCGCGCGCACGCGGGCCGGGGTCAGTTGCTCCCGGGGTACCACCGCCCCCAGGCCGAGGCGGTGCGTGACGTGCGCATTAAAGAACTGGTCCGCGATCAAGGGGACCACCACCAGGGGCAGGCCGTGGTCCAACGCGGCCAGGAGGCTGTTACTGCCGCCGTGCATGACCAGCAGATCGCAGTAGGGCAGCAGCAGGCTTTGCGGGATGTACCGCTCGATATGCACGTTGGCCGGCTGCGGGCCGAAATCCGCCGGGTCTTTGTCGTGGCCCAGCGTGACCACCAGGTTCACGGGCGCGTCGCGCAACCCGGCGACGATCGTTTGCAGCACGCCCGGGTATAGGTCGGGCTCTTTGTTCACTTCCGTTCCCAGCGTGACGTAGACCGTGGGTTGCGCCGGCAAGTGCGCGACCCACGCGGGCAGGCTGTCCAGCTCCGCCTGGTCGAAGAAGTCCGGGCGAATAAAGTGCGTGGTGGTCGGGATCGCCGCCGGTCCCGCCAGCCCGCCGACATCCTGCAGGCTAAACCCCGGCGGGGAGTAACTCAGGTAGAGATACCGATAGAGCGCCGTTAAGGCCGGGTCCGGGGCCAGCCCCCAGTGCTGGCGAATAGGGTCGAGCTGCGGGGCGGCTTCCCGCTCGAACCGCGCCATACTCGGCAGGGCGGCAGCGAACGCGACCGTCGCGTGCGGCACACCCAGATACTCGGCGGCGATCACGGCGGCATACTCGCCCGCTTCCCGAATCAGCATATCCGGCGGCCAGGCCCGCGCGATCGCCACCAGTTCCGGGGTCCGCAGCCGCGGGGCGATGCCGCAGAAGAGCCGGGGGTAGGCGAACAATTCCGTTTCGAGCCCCACGGGCATCGTCCGCAGGTGGGCCTTGACCTGCTGATACTCCGGGTCCGCCGCCAGGTCACCGCCGACCGGGAAAAAGGTGAAACCGGATGCGGCGACCAGCGGCCGCCGGGACGCATTGGTGGCGAAGGCGACGTCGTGGCCGGCGCGCTGGAGCGCGCGCGCGAGGGGCACCAGCGGGTGAATGTGGCCGTAGCCCGCTGTGCTGCTAAACAAGAAACGCCGCGCCTTCCGTACCATAGGGCGATCTTACGCCAAATGCACCCGTTTGCCAAGCATAGGGCTGTATCAAAGTCGGCTCCGCCGCCGGCTGGCGAGGAAATTGTCATTCTGAACGCAGTGAAGAATCCGTCTTTGATACGGGGAGACGGACTCTGCGCTCCGCTCAGAGTGACAAGATCCCGACTTTGAGACAGCCCTATGCCAAGCACGTCCGCCATTGACAGGCGCGGGCCACGCAGGCTATAGTTACAGGATGCGAGCGCGAAAGCCACGGGGCTTCAACCCCGTGGCTGAAGCCCCGCCCGGGTGCGCCCGGTTGTGCTGGTTGTCAAAATAGCACAGATGTACTATACTAGCGATGTGAGCTAATGCTACGTTATATACAGAAGGGCCGCTACGCACATGGGCTACCGCCGCGCACAAACCACGATCCAGGTGCAGTTGGTTCATCTGCGGCTCAACACCGCGCAGATGGCCCACTGTCACGTGTTGCGCCGGGAAGCGGGCCGCTGCTGGACCGCCATGGTCCAGGCGCACCTGGCCAGTCGTGACGGGAGCTGGTTGAGCGAGCAGGAACTGCAACAGCAGTTCAAGGGCCAGTTCGCCTTGCACAGCCAAACCGTGCAGGCCCTCGCCCAAAAGCTGCTCGCCAACGTCGCGACCGCCCGCGCCCTCCGTAAAACCGACCCCAACGCTAGATACCCCTATCGGGAGAAGCTCTTCCAGACCGTCG
>DATGEF010000312.1:0-3572 GCA_035310405.1 Chloroflexia bacterium
CTGCACGGCTTTTTACTGGCTGCGCCACTGATCGCCTGTGCGGCGATCCGCAGCCCCGGGCCGCTGGTCCCAGCGGCCCGCGCCCTGGCGATCCTGACGGGCGTCTACATCTTCTTACACCTGGTGATTATCAGCATCCTCAGCGGCCTGGGGCCGATCAGCCGCTACGAGTGGGGCCAGCGCTATCTCCTGCCGGCCTACCCCCTGCTGATCGCGCTCGCCGTCACCGCCCTGGCCCGCTTCTGGCCCGCGGGACGAGTCGTCAGTCGTCAGTCGTCAGTCGTCAGTCACGAATCAGTAGGCAGTCGGCCGTATGCAGTAGGCAGGGACGACGAAGACGGCGGGCCAGAACCCGACTCCTCGGGACCGCCGTCCCCCATCCAAAATCCAAAATCCAAAATCCAAAATCCAGCGGTCCAAAATCCAAAATCCAAAATCGCCGTGCTGGTGTTGGCGGTCCTGCTGGCGGGCACCGGCGCCGGGTTCCTGGGGCGCGGCTGGGGGGTCGTGCGGGAGAGCACGGAGCAGGCGCGCCAGTGGCAAGCGGCCGTGGCCGCGGCACCGGACCGGGTGCTGGTCACGGATAGCTGGTGGGTGCCGCTGGTGTTGGCGCCGAGCTTCTACGCGCACACCTGGCTCCTGGCGCCGGGGCCGGCGGCGGCGGCCGCCTGGCCCGCCCAGGCGCGCCAGGGGGGGCTGCCGGGGTTCAGCACCGTCACCTTGCGGCCGGCGCTCGGCGCCGGGATGCCGCACGCCACGCCGCCGGCCCGCCCCGGGGGGGCCACGACGTGGGCCGGGCTGACGATCCAGCACTTCGACCTGCCCCGTGTGCAGCTCAGTGGATCAGGAGAGTCGCGCCGATCCAGATAAGCATAGTTACCAGGCTCAAGACAAAGCTGCTGAAGACGAGAGCGGTCGCCAGGCGGAGATCGAGCTTGTATTGCGCCGCATAGGCCAGGCAGAGCAGGATGCTCGGCGTGGATGAGTCGATGACGGAGGCTTTCACGGCATCAGGGGTGCTGAATAACTGGAGCACCGCCGCCAGCACCAGGGTGAGCAGCGGGGCGAACAGGAGTTTAATGGACTGGGAAACGAACACCGGGCGCAGGTAGCCCAGCACGCCACTGCCGGCAATGCTCATCCCCAGGTAGAGCATCATCAAGAAAGATGTGGTCTGCCCCATCAGGCTCGTCAGGCTGATAACCACCGGGTAAACCGGGTCTTTGTAGAACAGCAGACCAACCATCAGGGCGATAAAGGGCGCCGCGCGCGGTACCGCCAGGAGATTACGCCAGCTCAACTGGGCACCCTCGCCGTATACCGAAGCCACCATGAGTCCGACGGTCACCAGCGTGACGAGGGTCCCGATCTCACTATACAGCACATGGGCCAGGAACCCGGTCTGACCCAGTTGTTTGGCCGTGACCAGGGCGCCGACAATTGGATAGCCCAGAAAGGCTGTGCTACCGAACATCGAGGCGAGGATAAAGGCCCCCGTTTGCGGGCGATTCAGGTGGAGTAGCCGAGCGCCGAGCCAGGCCAGGCCGCCCGAGGCCGCAATGACGATATAGACCAGAATGGGGACTTTGAAGAGGTCCAGGCTGAAGCCACTGGAACTCTGCCCGGCGTTGTAAATGGAGGTAAAGACGAGGGACGGGAGTGTCAGCGTCATGACGACGCGGGAAATCAACGGCGCAGCCTCGGCGGGCAGGATGCCGAGCGCCTTGAGCAGGGCGCCGATGACGATGACTCCGAACAAGGTCGCCAGTTGCGTCAGGACGGGGGCTAGAGCATCCATACCTACCCGCGCTCGCCAAGGAGCACGCCGCGCCGGGGGAGTCTAAGCGGACCTCGCGTACAGGCCAGGCTTGCCGGACGGGCCTAGTATACCGCAGGGAAGGCGGCTTGGCAAGCCGCCCAGACCGCCGCGGCCACGGCGGCCGGGGTGCCGCGCCCGTCGACGACCACGATCGCCTCGCCGGCGGCCTGGGCGGCCGGGATCAGGCGCAGGTAATTTTCCCGCACGCGCCGGATCTTGCTCTCCTGCTCGTACAGCTCTATCGCGCCCTGGCGGCGCGCCATGCGCGTCCGGCAGATCTCGGGCGGCACGTCGAGGAAAATCGTGAGGTCCGGCCGGCGCGCTTTGCTGTTGAGTGTGGTGACCCAGTCGAGATCGGCACTCAGCGATTGATAGGCCAGCGAAGAGAGGCGATAGCGGTCGCAGATCACGTCGACGCCGCGCGCCAGGCGAGGGGCAATATCCTGACGCAGGTGGTCCAGTCGGTCGGCCGCATAGAGCAGCGCCAGCACCTCGTCGCCGATCGGCTGCCAGGGCTCGGCCGGCGTGTCGGCGCCGGCGCTATGGCTGGTGTGCGGGGCGTAGCCGAGGCGCTGGGTGAGGGCCAGGCGGACCATGGCGCCGGCCGGGCCATCGCTCGGCTCCTTCGTCAGGTAGGCGGCGCGGCCGGCGGCCAGCAGCCGGTCGCGCAGCAACGCCGCCTGGGTGCTCAGCCCCGAGCCATCGGTCCCTTCCAGGACCAGGAAGGTCCCCCGCGCGGTCGCCGGCGTCGCCATATCCGTGTCCCCCCTCCTTCGGCCGGGCCCGCGTCCGGGCCCCGCTGACATGATACGCCAACTCCGGGACAACCGGCAAGGCGGCCCGCCGGGGCCGGTTGGCAAAAAAGGGGGCAGTGTACTATAATGAAGCCTGTGCCCCCCACAGGCGCAGCGATATGGCACGATCCTAAGTAAGGAAGCAGCATGCCGGTCAGCCCCAGCCCCACCCAGACCCGCAGCCCCGGCCGCCCGGCGTCCGTCCAACGCCGGCGCCGGCTGAACATCCTGGGCGTGCGGATCGACGATAGTCCGCACGCCGAGTCGGTGGATCGCTGCGCCCACCTGCTCCGCCAGCCGCCCGCCGGGGCCGGGGGCCGGCTGCACCAGGTGGCCACGGTCAACCCCGAGTTTGTGATGCGCGCCCGCCAGGACCCGGCGTTTCGCGCCCTGCTCAACCGCGTCGACCTGGCGACGCCCGACGGCATTGGCATCATCCTGGCCTCGGCCGTGCTGGGGCGGCGGCTGCGCGGGCGCACAACCGGGGTGGCGCTGACGGAGGCGCTCTGCGCGCTGGCCGCCCAGGCCGGGTATCGCCTCTTTCTGCTCGGCGCCCAGCCCGGCGTCGCCGCCGAGGCGGGGCGCCGCTGGGCGGCCCGCTATCCCGGCCTGCAGATCGCCGGGGCGTATCCCGGCTCCCCGGCCGAGGACGAGCGCGCGGAGATCACGGCGCGCATCACGGCGGCCGAGGCGGACCTGCTGTTTGTCGCCTTTGGCGCCCCGGCCCAGGACCTCTGGATCGCCGCCAACCGCGCGGCCCTGCCGTCGGTGCGGCTGGCCATGGGCGTGGGGGGAGTCTTCGATTATCTGACGGGCCGCGTGCCCCTGGCCCCGCCCGTGCTGCGCCAGGCGGGCCTCGAATGGCTCTATCGCCTCTATAAGCAACCCTGGCGCTGGCGGCGGATGCAGGCGTTGCCGGCGTTCGCCGCGGCGGTTCTCGGCCAGCGCCTGGGCGTGAT
>DATGEF010000313.1:0-2637 GCA_035310405.1 Chloroflexia bacterium
TCGGCGTCCATGGCGGGGCGCAACCCGTCGCCCGCTGGCGGTGTCCAGACATCCTGTTGCGGGCCGGCGCCGATCAGCTCCAGCCACTTCGTAGATTTCGTATTCACTCCCCTTACTCCTCGATAAGCGGCGCCCGCGGGCGGGCCGCCCCGCCTGAAATGCGAAGTAGCGCGGCAAAGGCCACGCTACGCTGACTACCTAATAGAGATACCTGTGCGCCTGGGGCGCAGCACCTATGTCCATAGCCCGCCGTGGCGTAAGGTCAGCCTGCGGCGGGCCGTCTATGTACTAGTATACGTAAGAGATCGGATGGGGGTTTTCCTTATCCATGTAGGCGGTGCCGTGCTTTAACATGCGAGACGATCACGCGCGGGGGGGCCCTGGGCGCGCCCGGCTGTCCCGGGCCCGCCCTCACCGCCGCGTTCGGCTTCCCAGAGCGCACGGTTCGCGCTGGGGTCCAGGCGGCGGGCGACCAGGGCCCGATGGGGTTTACCCCCTCAGCTGGCCGGCTCGCCAGACCCCGCCGCGGCGACGGCCGCGACGGCCGGGACGCCGGATCGGCGGTTGGCCAGGTAGATGCCCAGCAGCACCAGCCCGCCGCCGCCCAGCTGCGCCCAGGAGAGGCCTTCGCCCAGCAGCGGCACCGAGATAAGGGCGGTGATCACCGGCTGGGCCAGCAGGCTGACGGACGTCACCGAGGCGCGCAGGTGGCCCAGCGCGTAATTGATGCTCAGCCAGCCCGCGACATGCGAGATCAGGCCGAGCGCCAGCAACGCGCCATACGTGGCCGGCGAGAAGCCGCCCAGGGCCAGGCCGGTCGCTAGGCAGTAGACCAGCAGGACCCCGGTCGCGCCGAAAGACGAGAGCCACATATACTCCAGCGTGCCGGCCGAGCGGCGCACCCGGCCCGTCGTTAGCAGGTAGGCGGCGTAGAAGAGGCTGCTGCCCATCGCCAGCAGGTCGCCCAGGCCCAGGGTGCCTGCCATCTGCAGGTCGGGCCCGACGATCAGCGCAGCCCCGCCGAGGGCCAGGGCCATGCCCATCCAGAAGGGGCCGCGGAGCCGCTCGTGCAGGACCAACAGCGACCAGAGGCTGACCCAGAGGGTGGAGGTGTTGCCGAGGAGGGTGGCATTGGCGGCCGAGGTGTACAGGAGCGCGGTATTCCAGACCGCCAGGTCGCCGGCGAACCAGACGCCGGCCAGGAGGGCTAACCCCAGGATGCGGCCCCCGGCGCCCGTCACCCGGCGGACGCCCCCGCCGGCGAAGGGCGCCAGCACGATGGTGGCCAGAGCGACGCGGTAAAAGCCCGAGACCGGCCCGGGCACGCCGGCCCACTTCGTGAAGATCGCCGAGAAGCCGATACAGAGGACGCCGAGCGCCAGGGCGGCGTAGGCCCGCCGGCGGGGGCGCGCGATCGTCGGCGCCGGTGTCGTTTGTATGGGCACCGGCGCCGTTGTCGGTTTGCTGGACATGTCCATCTGGCGTATACTATAGGAATAGGAGCCTGCTTGTCAATTGGGTTGACATAACTTCAAGTGATCGGCTAGTGATAAAACAGTGATCGGACACTAATCAGCGCATGACCAGTATTTATCTGCATATTCCCTTTTGCGAGTCGAAGTGTGTGTATTGCGACTTCAACTCCTATGCCGGGCTCGGCCACCTGTTTGGCGACTTTGTCGACGCGCTTTGTGCGGACATTGCGCGGGGGCCCGAGCACGCCGCGCTGGCCCGGCTGGCGCCCGCGCCGGCCGCCGCGGTCCCGGCGGCGGTGGGCCCGATCGAGACGATCTTCCTGGGTGGGGGCACCCCCAGCGTCCTGCCGGCCGCGGCGATCGGCCGCATCCTCGACACCGTGGCCCGGCATTATGGGATCGCGCCCGATGCCGAGATCAGCATGGAGGCCAATCCCGGCACGATCAGCGAAGCCGGCTTCCGGGCGTATCGCGCGGCGGGCATCAACCGCCTGAGCATGGGGGTGCAATCCTTCGACGACGCCCAGCTCCAGGCCATCGGCCGCATCCATACGGCCGACCAGGCGGTCGAAGCCTATGAGCGGGCGCGGCGGGCCGGCTTCGCCAACGTCAACCTCGACTTTATTTTCGGGCTGCCGGGCCAGGATCTCGCCAATTGGGCGACGACCCTGCGCCGCGCGGCCGCGCTCGGCGCCGACCATCTTTCCTGCTACTCGCTGATCGTCGAAGAGCATACCCCCCTCTGGCTGCGGGTCGCGCAGGGGCAGGTCCGCGTCCCGGACGAGGACGCCGTGGCCGACATGTATGAGCTCTGCCAGGCCACCCTGGCGGAGGCCGGGTACACGCAATACGAGATCTCCAACTGGAGCCGGCCGGGCCAAGAATGCCGCCACAATCTCGTCTACTGGCGGGCCCTGCCGTACCTCGGCTTTGGGCCGGGCGCGCATGGTTATTTCGGCGGGCGCCGCTATTGGACGATCCTCAGCCCCAAAAAGTATGTGGCCGCCTTGCGGGCGGATGGGAGCGCGCTGGCCGGGGCCCAATGGATCGCACCCGACCTGGCGATGGGCGAATTCATGATGCTGGGCCTGCGCACGCTGGGCGGGATCGCGCCGTCGGTTTTCGCCGCCCGTTTCGGGCAGCCCTTCGCGGCGGTCTATGG
>DATGEF010000314.1:0-3646 GCA_035310405.1 Chloroflexia bacterium
GGCGACGCAAAGTTTGGTTTCGTGTGTGATACGATCGTAATGTGGGGTATTGTATTACCGTTGAGCTTTATCTGCGCCTTTGTGTGGCGGGTCCAGCCGGTTACCCTGTTCGCGGTGATCTGCCTGGATGAGTTTATCAAACTGCCCGCCGCTTTGGTTCGGTACCGGCAATATCGCTGGTTAAAGAATATTACCAGAGAATTCGAGCCAGCAAGCTGAAATTAGATGCTGAAATTAGATGCTGAAATTAGATGCTGAAGTTAGATGCTGAAATTAGATAAGGAGAGATAAATTATGACCATGCGCGAAAGAATCACGACGGGAAAGTTGTTCACAGATTACTGTGAAGGGTTGCCGGAAGACAGAATGCAGGCGAAGCGCAGGATGCTGGCCCTTAATGCGACCGGACCAGATGACCTGGCAGCGCGCGTGCGGTTGCTCAACGAAATATTCGGTAGAGAGACAAAGGCCTGGATCGAGCCGCCGTTTTATTTCTGCTATGGCACGAACATCGAACTCGGGGATTTCTGCTACATTAACTTTAACTGCAATTTTGTTGATGACGGCAAAATAATCATCGGCAACAAGGTCATGTTTGGTCCGGCGGTAACAATCGCCACAGTCGGGCATCCGATCAATCCCCATTACCGCGAATACATGTATACCGACCCGGTCAGAATAGAGGACAATTGTTGGGTCGGAGCGGGCAGCATCATCTGCCCGGGAGTGACAATTGGCGCAAACAGCGTGATTGGGGCCGGCAGCGTGGTGGCTAAAGATATACCGGCCAATTCGGTTGCCGTTGGCAATCCCTGTCGGGTTTTACGGGAAATCAATGAAAATGATATGCAGTATTACTACAAAGGCCGCGCAATAACTCAGGAGGATCTGGCTGAGGAAGCCAGCTTGAGGTGAGGCATATCCATCCTGCCGCCGACTGGACTCGTTGACAACCCTCCGTCCGATTGGCGATAATGATTCGGAAGCAGCAGGGGACGCGTGCCTGGTAGCAGGCCAGCGAGTAGGAGAAAACATTATGCAGCGCGAATACTGGCGCCGTAGGTGGTTACTGGGCATCGTGATCCTGGCCCTGGCGGGGTGGGGGCCGGGGGCGCCGGCGGGCGCCCAGGCCGCGCCCCCGCCGGATGGGGCGGCGGGACCCACCCTGCGGGGGTCTTTTGCCGACTTCTGGGATATGCATAACGGCGCGCTCCTGTTCGGCGCGCCAGTCGGCGACGAGGTCGTGACGCCCAACCTGACGGTCCAGTACTGTGAGCGGGCGCGGCTGGAGTGGCATCCCGATTGGCCCCCCGGCCGGCAGATCACGCTCGGGCTCCTGGGCGCGGAGGTCCTGGCCGGGCGCACCTTCCCGCCCGTGGCCCCCTTTCCGTCGAGCGCCGATCACCAGTACTTTGCGGTCACCGGGCACAGCATCGGCGGCGAGATCCTGCGCTTCTGGCGGGGGCAGGGCGGGCTGCCGATCTTCGGCTATCCCCTCTCGGAGGAATTAAGCGAGGACGGGTATACTGTGCAGTATTTCGAGCGCGCCCGGCTGGAGTGGCACCCCGAGTTGGGAGGCACCGGCTATGGCGTGATCCCCACGCCCCTCGGCACTCTGCTCGCCCCGCCGGCCGAGGCGGCGACCGCCGTCGGTGTGGAGCCGCCCGCCGCGCAGAACGGGCACACCGTGCTGATCAAAGTCCTGGCGCCCACCGGCACCACCGTCACCGGCCGCTTCGCCGGCCAGGATCTCGCCTTCGTTTGCTGCCTGCCGCTAACTCCGGCGGACGATCGCTGGCAGCAGGTCTGGGCGGTTGGCGGGGTGGAACCGGGCCTGACCGTGGCCCCGCAGCTCCTGCAGGTCCGGATCGGCGACGACCAGGGCAACCTCATCCGGCAGATCGACCGCTTGGTCGCCGTGCAGCCCTATCCGTTTCCCCTGCGGCGCTCGGCCTACCCCTACACGAGCCCCCGCCCGTCCACCGCCACCGCGACCGGCGAGCAGGACCGGCTCCGCGCCCTCGCCGCCGGGCGCAGCGGGCCGCCCCGCTGGACGGGCCTATGGACCGCGCCCCTGGCCGGCCCTCTGACAGTCACCGCGCCGTTCGGCGAGCGCCGCGCCTATAATGCCGAGCCGGTGTCCGTGATCCACGGCGGGGTCGACCTCGCCGCCGACCTGGGGACGCCGATTTGGGCCCCCGCGCCGGGCCGGGTGGTCCTGGCGGAGCCGCTGGCCGAGCGGGGCAACGCCATCATGGTCGACCATGGCGCGGGGGTCTTCACCCTCTATGCCCATCTGTCGGCCTTCCGGGTGCAGGCCGGGCAGGACGTCCAGGCCGGGGACCTGCTGGGCCTGATCGGCAGCACCGGTCTGGCCACCGGGCCCCATCTGCACTGGGAAGTCTACGTCGCTGGCGCCCTGGTCGAGCCGCTGCAGTGGCTCCAGCGGAGCTTCCCCTAACCCCTGATCCTCCCCTCCCGGCCGGGCGCCCGGGCGCGCGGGCCTCAGCGGAGCGGGCTGAGGATCGATAGATAGACGATCTTGGCGATCTGCCCGCGCGTCGCGTTGGCGCCCTGGCGGAAATAGGGACGCGCCGGGGTGCCGCACGGCTCGCCCACCCCGCCGCAGGCATAGCCGCTGACGACAGCGCGCGCCGCCGCCGTCTCCACAAACTGATAGAACGCCGTGCCCGGCAGCACGTCCTCGAAGGTGCGGCTGGCCGGGTTCAGCAGCGTCCAACCCGCGGCCACCACGTCGATTTTGGAGAGCTGCCCGCGCGTCACGTTGGCGTTGGGACGGAAGTAGGGCCGGTTCAGCGGGGGCATGCATGGCTCGCTGGGCCCGCCGCACCCGTAGCCGCTGACGATGCTCGTCGCCGCGCCCGTCTCGATCACGGCGAAGAAGGGGTTGGCCGGGGGCACGTCCTGGAAGGTATAAGCACCGCCCGCGGGCGTCTGGATCGGCTTGTTGAAGCCCAGCACGACGATCTTGACCATCTGGCCGCGGGTGCTGTTGCTATAGGGCCGGAACGTCCCATCGCCGTAGCCGGCGATGACGCCGTGGCAGTAGAGATAAGTCACCGGGCCATAGAAGTAGTCGGTCAGCTGCACGTCGGAGAAGTGGATCGTGCAGGGGGTCTGGCTGGGCACGGGGGTAGCCGTCGGCCCGCCAGGGGTCTGCGTGGGCGGGGGCGTGCGGGTGGCCGTCGGGCCGCCGGGGGTCTGCGTGGGCGGGGGCGTCGGGGTGGGCGGGCAGGGGCCGGTATCGTGCTCGACCAGCGTCGCGGCGCCGGAAAAGCCCACCGCCCACACGTCCGCGGCCGCCACCGCGGCCATGCCGTAGAACTGGCCCCCGGTACTCGGCGTGTCGCTGGCGACGACGCTCCAGGCGCTGCCGTCCCAATGCACGGCCAGGGGCTGCGTGCCGCTGTCGTTGGCGTAGCCGTCGGCCCAGGCGTCGGTGCTGCTGCGGGCTACTATGCCATAGAGCCGGTTGTCGCCGCTGCCGACGTTGGGGCTGGACACAACGGCCCAGGCGCTGCCGTCCCAGTGCAAAGCCAGCGTCTGGTTGGACCCGACGCCGAAGTGCTGGCCGACCGCCCAGATGTCGCTGGCGCCCGAGGCGCTGATGCCCGCCAGGTAGTTG
>DATGEF010000315.1:0-9804 GCA_035310405.1 Chloroflexia bacterium
CAGGCGGGGCGTCGTCCAGCCCCGCTGCGGCACGGCCGCCTCCAGCGCCCGCAGCTCCGGCAGGTGGGCGGAAACCCGCGCCAGGTCGCCGGTAAAGAGCCAGGCGGAGGCGACGTTGGCCAGCGAGAAAAACATCCCGTAGACGCTCCGGGTTTGCTGAGCCGTGGCTACAGCGCGCTCAAAACAGGCCAGGGCGGGCGCGGCTTCGCCCCAGATTTCCAACAAGATCGTGCCCAGGTTGTTGTCCAGCACGGGATTGACGATACCCGCGGCGCGGGCCACGGCGGCGGCCTCTTCCATCAGCGCCCGGGCCTCCGCCGCGGGATCGTCCGGGAGCAACCCGCGGGTCATCAGGGTCAGCATGAGCGTGTAGGGCGAGCCCAGGCGCCGCGCCATGAGCAGCGCCTGCTCGGCCAGGGCGCGGGCCTCGGCGAGCCGCCCGTTGAAAAGCGCGCGCCGGGCGGTTGCCTGCATCAGGGCGGCGCGGGCCACACTATCCCCGCCACTCGCCGTGAGCGCCAGGCCTTCCTGCCCCAGCGCGAAGGCGAGCGGCCAGTCGCCGCCGCTCGCGGCCGCCTGCACCAGGCCCTGGTACGCCCGGGCGACCTGTGCCAGGTCGCCCAGCTCCTGGTAGCGCGCGGCGGCTTCGCGCAGCAGCGGGATCATCGCGGCGAAGCGGCTCTGGGTGGCGAGGGCTCCGGCCAGCCCGGTCAGCAGGGCGGCTTGTGTGTCGAGGTCGCGGGCCAGGGGCAGGGCGGCCCGGAAATGGGCTTCGGCCTCGGGGCCGGCGTAGACGGCCAGGGCCCGATCGCCGGCCCGCTGCAGATAGTGGAGGGCGCGCCCGTCGTCGCCCGCGGCCAGGAAATGAGAGCCGACCACCGCGGCGATTTCGTCGAGCCGCCCGGCGTGCTGCTGTTCCAGGACCTCGGCCACCACCTGGTGCAGCCGGACCCGGTCACCCCGCAGGAGGGTGCCATAGGCCGCATCCTGGACGAGGGCGTGGCGGAACAGGTACTCCAGGTCCGGCTGGGCCACTGCCCGGCGGATCAGCCCGGCGTCCTCCAGCCGGGCCAGGCTGGCGCCGGCCACCGGGAGCGCCGGCAGCCGGGCGAGCTGCCGGCGCAGGGCGGCCAGGGCCGGCGCGACCACGGCCTCACCCAGCTGAGTGCGTTGGGCGTCCAGCCCGGCGATCGCTTGTTCCAGTTGTGCTCGTTCATCCATTTCGGCGGCCTACCTCGGTTCGCTCTGATCGTACACGCTTTCGCGGGCCGCAGCAAGGGTTTAGCCGGCGGGCGCGCGTCACCACACCGGGCGCAGCCGGCGCGGCCCGCCCTCCTCTTGCGCCCCCAGGCGATACAGGTCCGCGCGCAAGGTCGCCATCCGGCCGGCGCCGAGCTGCTGCGCCCATTCCTGCTCCAGCGTGGCAAAGATCGCCTCGACCGTGCGGATACAGGCCCAGCCTCGCGCTGTCAGCACGACGATGCGGCCCCGGCCGTCCCGCGGATGCGGCTGGCGGACCACGTAGCCGTGCTGCACCAGGTAGTCCACCATCTGGCTGGCCGCCTGCTTGCTGATCCCCAGGTAGGCGGCCAACTCATTGCCGCTCGCGCCGTCGGGCGCCAGGCATTTGAAGGCAAAGCCGTGCGCCGGCCGGATGTCGCCGTACCCCGCCGCCGCGAGGTGGCTATGCAACTCGTCCACCGCCGCCCGGAACGCCAGGCCCAGCAGCGTGACCAGGTCATCCGTGCCGATCGGTCGATCGTCCACCATTCGAGGCCCTCCCGTCGATCATTACCGCTCTCGCAAACTAGTCAACCTACTTGACAAATTTCCCTTTCTGATTATAATTATACCAGGGTCGATATAGTCAATGCAATTGACTATTTGACGGGAGCCTGATCGCCGTCCGGCGGTTGGTTTAAAGCTATAGACAGAAGGAGCATACCCCATGGCTATTACACGTGCTGCCGAGGCCCCCGCGTTCGCGGTGCCCGGCTTTCAGATCCAGGGTTTGACCGCGCCGAGCCGGGGAGCACAGGAGCTCTGCACCTGGCGTCTCCACGCGGCGCCCGGGGCGGCGAGCGATCCACACCGCCTGGACCATGAGGAGGTCTTTATCCTGCTCGAAGGGACGCTGACGGTGGCGGTCGACGGCCAGGAGGCCATCCTCGACGCCGGCGACGCCCTGGCCGCCCCGGCCGGGGCGCTGCTGCAAGTGGCGAACCGGGCCGGCACCCCCGCCCGCGCGATCGTCTGTTTGCCGGCCGGCGCCCAGGCTGTGTTGGGGGATGGGCAGGCGCTGGGCGTCCCGCTCTGGGCGCGCTAAGCACCCGCCTGGCCGCTAGCCCCCAAGCAGCCAGCCCTCCTCATCCACACACGCCGCGTGCCCTGCCGTATCCAGATCGGCGGGGCACGCGAAGAGCGCGCCTAGCCGGCCGGCCGCGTCGAGATCGGCCAGCCAGCAGACCACGGCGCGCACCTGGGCCTGGTCGCGGATCGGGATGGCCGGGTCCAGCAGCGCCGGGACGATCCCCGGCCAGATCTCGGCATGGACGAGCCAGGGGCCATGCGGGGGTGTCGGCGCCGGCGTGAAGCCGGTCTCGAAAGGCCAGACCCGGCTAACCGCGGCGAGCGCCGAGTCGTCGCGCAGCCGGGCGACGGCTGGGATGCCGACGAGCGCCTGGCCGCCGACGCTGCCCTGGCCGTAGAGCTTCCAGCAAGGTTGGACCCCCCGCACCCGGCGCTCCACCCAGCGTATGCGGGCCAGCGCCTGTCCTGGGCCGAGGGGATACGGAAAGCCCGGACTGGTCGGCGCCAGCAGAGCCGTGTTCTGGCCGCGGGGACAGCCCCAGAGCGGGCCGGGGGTCGCGGCGCCGCAGCGGGCGTTCAGGGCGGCCGCGACGGCAAACCGGTTGTTGCCGTTCGCCGCATCGTCGACCACCAGACGCGCCAGCGCGTCCCACACCCGGCGCCAGGGCGGGGCCGGCCCCGGCAAGCCGAGGGCCGCGGCATACCCGGCCGGGTAGCCATAAGGAAAATCGCAGCCGAGCAACACCCGGCGCCCGGCCTGTAGATGATGCAGGAGCCGGGTGCGGATGTAGGCCACGCACGCCTGGCGGGTCCGCCAGTAGGTTTCCGCCGGCCGGCCTGGATCGCTCTCCCCAGCGGCCAGCGCCTCGCCCACCCAAAGAGCGTCCCGGCTGGGGGCCGCCGGGCTCGGCGTGCTACGCGCGCTCCAATCGACCGCCAGGTAGGCGTCGAAGAGACGGGGAAGGGGCATAGGCTCCTCGTGGCGGGTCCGCGGCCCACCCCTACACCGGCCGCGGCGCTCCAGCAGGGTTCCGCGCGCTTGTCGATACGCCAGGCCGCCTCTACATCCTACACTTGTACCCGATATCATGACAAGGCGTGGCCCGCCGCCGGGTGCGCGGCATTGTTGTGCAGCGCGAGGGCCGATGCCTAGTCCGCCCTGGTGCGTACGACGGCGGTCGGGGATCGTAGGGGCACGGCGTGCCGTGCCCTGGGCGGGAGCCTGCTGGTTAGGCTGCCGCGCCGCCTGGGGGGGCGCCGGGCTCCCCACCGCGGCACGGCACGCCGTGCCCCTACGACTGCCAAACAAGGCAGCGACCCGCCCCCGCCGCCCTCCAGTACCTCCCACACCACCACTCTCCCCGCTTGAATTAAATTCTTCAAGCCCATCATTGATTTTATTAATTTCCTGGTGAATACATCAAAAGTCGTAGGCTTTACCTATTGACTTTTCTGCGGAGTTGTATTAATATAATCAAGTAAGCAGTTAAGATTATTGAGCCGGGACGCCGCGAGGCCGCCCGGCCCCCACAAGGAGACACAAAATGGACCTCACTATCGCCAAATGGCACATCAGCGTACAGCGCAGCGAGTCGAGCCGGGGCCGCGGCCAGCTCGCCCACCAGGATGAGACGGACGGCACACGGCTCGCGCAGCAGGTGCAGCGCGAACGCCAGCTCCAGGCGGTCGCCCGCCAGCGCGAGCAGGCCCAGGAGTGGTTCGCCCTGCACGGGGGGCATTAGGCATGGCGCCGGACAACGTCCGCTACCCGGTGCCCGGCACCTGCCCGGTCTGTGGCGAGGAGCTCACCGTCACCCGCCTGCGCTGCGGCCGCTGCGCCACGACCCTGGAAGGCCTGTTCAGCCTGGGGCGGTTCTACTACCTGAGCCGCGAGCAGCAGCAGTTCATCGCCATCTTTGTCAAGTGCCGGGGCAAGATCAAAGATGTGGAAGAAGAGCTGGGGATCTCGTATCCGACGGTCGTCAGCCGGCTCGACGAGGTGATCGCCGCGCTCGGCTTTGACCTGGCGGCGGCACCAGGGCCGGCAGCGGCCGGGGGGGGGGCGCTGGCGGCGATCAGCGGCGAGCAGCGCCAGCTGATCCTCGACGAGCTCGGCGCGGGCCGGCTCACCTCGGCGGAAGCCCTGGCCCTCTTGCAGGGCCAGGACCTGCCGGCCCGGCCCAAGGCCGACGGCGCCGGGCCCGCCGAGCCAGCGGGTTAAGCAAGCTGACGATAAGCAAGCAAGGAGTCTGTGATGAGTGTTACGCGGGCGCCGGGCCCTAAATTCTACAGCGTGCTGGGCTATAGCAATTTCCGCAAGCTCTGGATCGGCCAGGTCATCTCGAATGTGGGCGACAACTTTACCATGATGGCCCAGCTGGTCCTGGTCAACCAGATCACGGGCAGCACGCTGGCCCTGGCCGGGATGGCGATCGCCTTGACCTTGCCCCGGCTGCTCTTCAGCCTGCTGGCCGGCGTGTTCGTCGATCGCCTGGATCGCCGGCAGCTGATGATCGTGGCCGACCTGCTGCGCATGCTGCTGGTGTTGCCGATGGCGCTCGTCCACCGGCCGGACCAGGTCTGGATCTTCTATCTCTGTGGGTTCGCCACCTCGGCGGTGAGCACCCTGTTCGACCCGGCCAAGAGCGCCTTATTGCCCCAGCTGGTGCCGGAGCAGGACTTGACCCGCACGAACGCCTTTTCTCAGGCCACGATGATGCTGGCGCTGCTGGTCGGCCCGCTGCTGGCCGGGGTGATTCTGGAAGCGACCGCCCCGTCGATCGCCTTCGTGATCGACGCCGTCTCGTTCGGCATCTCGGCCGCCTTCATTGCCCGGATCGCGGTGCCGGTGCTGGCCCGCCCCCGCGTGCCGGCGGCCGGCCCCGGCGCGGCCGTGCGCACGGTGCTGGCCGAGGCGACCGAGGGCGTGCGCGCCCTGTTCGGCATCCGCGAGGTGCGGGCCGTGGCCCTGGTGTTTGCCGTGGCCATGCTCGGATTGGGCGCGATCAACGTCCTGGCCGTCGCCTACCTCACCCGTAGCTTCGGGGTGGGCCCCAGCGGGCTGGGCCTGCTCCAGACGGCGCAGGCGATCGGCATGATCCTGGGCAGTATAGTCGTCGGGCAGTGGCTCGCCGGCGCCCGGCCGGCCGCCGTGATCAGCGGGGGGATGGCGATCGTCGGCTTCTGCCTGGTCGGCCTGGCCTTTGCCCCCAGCTACCTGGTCGTCCTGGCCCTCGGCCTGGTCATTGGCCTGGCCATCGCCCCGGTGGAGGCGGTCGCATCGACCTTGCAACAGACGGCCGTCCCCGATGCCCAGCGGGGCCGGGTCGGCGCCGGCATGAACACGATCATTGTCAGCGCCAACCTGCTGTCGATGAGCCTGGCGGGCGTCGCCGGGGCCGTGTTCGGCGTGGCCCAGGTGTTCGTCGGCGGGGGGCTGTTTGTCGTGGCGGCGGCCGGCGTCGCGGCGGTCCTGTTGAACGCCGTCCCGGCCTCGCGCCCCACCCCGGTGCCCAGCGAATCGGGCGCGGCCTGATCATCCGCGCCCCCGCGTAGGAAATCTCTTAAAGCACGAAGCACGATACACGCAATACGATACACGCAATACGATACACGCAATACGATAAGGAGCAAGACGATGAGTGAAGAACAATTACGTATCCTCAAAATGATTGAGGAAAGGAAGATCACCGCCGAGGATGGATCCAAGCTGCTGAACGCGCTGAACGCCGCTAACGCGGCCCGGGAACGGGCCAGCCAGGCGGCCCAGGCCGAGCGCGGCCGCTGGAACGCCGGGGGCTGGGCCTGGGGCGCCCCTGAGCCCCCCATCCCGCCCATCCCGCCGATCCCCCCGATCCCCCCGATCCCGCCGAACGTGGGCTTCGATCCCTTTGAATTCGCCTTCGGCCGGGGCGGCCGGGCCCGCGAAGAGCGCGACCGCGACGCCCGCGAGCGGGATCGCGATGCCCGCGAGCGCGACCGCGAAGCGCGGCGCCGGCGCCGGGATACCGAGCCCTTTGAGGGCGAGCCCCGCCGCGGCGGGGGCAACCGCTTCTTCCGGGTGCGGGTCACCGAGGGGGGGAAGAATCAGGCGACGGTCAACGTCAGTTTGCCGGTGGGCCTGATCAACTTCGGGCTGAAGCTCGCCAGCCGCTATATTCCCGAAGATACCGGCATCGACCTGGAAGCGATCAGCGAAGCCATCGCCCAGGGCGCCATCGGCAAGATCGTCGACATCCAGGAAAATGAGGGGGAGCACGCCGGCACCCGTGTCGAAATCAGCGTCGAGTGAGGGTGCGTAAGGCGAAATGCGTAAGGCGTAAAGAGACGTGCCGGCCGGCCATCAGGCGTAAAGCGACGCGCCGGCCGGCACATAGTAGCAGCGATAAAGGAGACATTCTAATGAATGCAACGACGAACGAAAACGGCATCGAGCTGGCCGTAGACGCGGCCCAGCCGACGAGCCTGACGATCGAGCAGATCAACGGCGACCTCACCATCCAGGGCTGGGCGCAGCCCGTGGTGCAGATCACCGCGGACGACCTGGACGCCGATGTCGCCCTGGCCGAGGTGGTCGAGGTCCGCCAGCAGGGCAACCAGATCGCGCTCAACCTGACTATGGCCGGGCGCCGGCACCGCCTGCGGGACGAGGCGCACAACGCACGGGACCTGGCCGAGGTCGCCCGCCTGCTCCAGCACCTCGGCCGCCACCTGGACCTGCAGATCCACCTGCCGCACCGCGCCGAGATCACGGTGCGCACGGCCACCGGCGACATCACCGTGCGCCAGATCCAGGGCAAGCTCTCGGTCCAGAGCGCCTCCGGCGATGTCCAGCTGCAGGAAATCGAGGGCAGCGTGCTGATCCGCGGCGCCTCCACGGACGTCACGATCGCGCGCTTACGGGGCCGCCTGGGCGTGCATACGATGAGCGGCGATCTGATAGTCACCGGCGCCGAGTTGGCCGCGCTCAATCTCAAGACGGTCAGCGGCGATATCCAGCTGGCCGGGGCCTTGCACCCGGCCGAGGACTATGAGATCCAGACCGTGAGCGGCGATGTGGCGCTGGAATTGCCGGCCAACCGCCGGGCGACGGTCGACTTCCAGACGGTCAGCGGCGACTTCAGCTGCCAGCTCCCGCACCAGGTGGACCGGCAGGGCCGGCGCCAGCGGCGGGTGGCGATCAACGGCGGCGGGGAAGCCTACCTCCGCCTGCAGACGACCAGCGGCGACGTCCAACTGCAGAGCGGAGCACCCGCGGCCGCCGGTACTGCTAGCACCCCGGCCGGCGACGAGGAGATTGTCCCGGCCGAGACCCGCCGCTTCTCGCCGGGCGAGGTGGACGTCGCGCGGGCCGCGGTCGGCGCGGACGCGATCTTCCATGGCGACCCGGCGGCGGCCGGCGAGCCGCCCCCCACCCAGCGGCTCGACGCCGGCGACCGCTCCGCCCCCCGCCAGTCGCCCGAGATGGTCATTCTCGCCGCCATCGAGAGCGGCGCCATGTCGGTCGACGAGGGTCTGCGGCGCCTCAACGAGCTAGCAGGATAAGCTCCGGCCGGGGAGCCGGCCCCCGCGCGGCGGGGGCCGGCTCCCCGGGGGCTTTGCCTCTGGGTGGGGCAAGGTCGCCTTACCACTTGGTTCGGGTGTGTCCAGCCTCGGACCAATAAGCAGCTTTGCCTCTGGGTGATGCAAGGTCGCCCTACCACCCCACGGCTTGCTTGTCGCCCTGGTGATCACGCCCACCCACGTCCAGCTTCCGCACGACGACCCCGCCGGCCTTACGGGGCCCGGGCGGCAGCCACCCGCCAGAGGCGCACCGTCCGATCCTCGGCCGCCGAGGCCAGGATGCGACCATCGGGCGACCAGGCGACTTTGGTCACGGGGGCCGTGTGGCCGCTGAGGACTCCCGCCGCCTGGCCGCCGGCCTGCCAGAGCCGGACCCCGGGGTCCGCGCCCCCGGAGGCCAACAGCGTGCCGTCGGGCGACCAGGCCACGCTGTTGGCCCGCCGGCCGCTCGGGTCATGCGTCGCCAGGCGCGTCCCGTCCACAACCCGCCAGAAGGTCACCCCATCCCCGCCGGCCAGGATCGTGCCGTCGGGCGACCAGGCCAGGCTGTCCACATTGCCGCTGTTGTACAGGCGCGTGACGACCGTGCCCGCCGTATCGTAAATGACCACTCCCCCGCTCTCGTCCCCGGTGGCCCAGTGGCGGCTGTCGGGGGCCCAGGCCAGGCCCCAGGCCGGGGTGCTGTCGCGCTGGTGGGCCACCTCCCGCCCATCGGCCCGCCACAGCTTGTAGTCGGTGGCCCCGCCCGCCAGCCACCGGCCATCCGGGGACCAGGCCAGGTTGAAGAATTTGCCGCCGCTGCCGTCGGTATGCAGAGTCTGGAGCAAGGTGCCGGTGGGCTGCCAGAGCTGCACGGTCGGGGCCAGATCCCTGATGCTCGCCGCAGCGAGTGTATGCCCGTCGGGCGACCAGGCCAGGGCAAACACCGTGCCGGCCTGCCCGGCGAGCGTCCGCTCCAGCGTGCCGTCGGCGCCCCAGAGCCGGATCATCTGGTCCTGGGAGCCGGTAGCTAACGTCTGGCCGTCGGGCGACCAGGCCAGGCTGAACACGGCGCTGGCCGAACCCCGCAAAGCGGCGACGAAGCCGCCGTCGGCCCGCCACAGGTACACGAGCGGGTCCGGGGCCGCCGCCAAATCGCCGGCCCCGGCGGCCAGCAGGCGGCCATCGGGCGCCCAGGCCAGGGTGGTCACCGGCCCGGTGGGGCCGGTCAAGACGATCGCGGCCGCCGGCGTGGGCAGGGGCGCGATCGACGGGGTGGGCCCACCCCGTTCGGTGGGGGCCGGGGCGGGCGCGCGGTCGGGGGTAGGCGCCGGGGAGTCGCACCCGACCCCCAGGACCAGCAGCAGCCCCAGCCCAGCCACCCAGATACCGCAGGCACCGCCCCGCCGCGCCATGTGCTGCCCCTTCCCTGCTATACGATCGCGGTCGTGTGTGCTGTGTACGGCGTTCACGGCGCCAGGGTGAAGCCCGCCTGCGTGAAGTGCTGGAGGTAGCGATCCAAATTGACCGAGGCATCGGTGATCTCATCGTCAATCGGATCTTTGCCCCATTCAAAATAGGCAGTGCTCGTTGGAGCAGGTACGCTGACGCGCATAACCGCCTCCCGCTCCTAATCCTACACAACCGCCCCGCACAAAATAGATCCGCAAGGTCGCTGCCCAAAGCGGCCAGCAACCGTCAGCCCCTCATGCGGCAAAGGTCCCCTCGCGGGGATTACGCCTCTTCTGACACTCCTTGGGGACGATCACTCCCCAACTGCCGTGAGGCTTTCAGCCCCCTTGCGGGGATTACGCCTCTTCTGACCCCCCCGACAACAGGGTAAAGGCGCGGACAGATCGTGGATGCAACGGGGCGTAGGTGATGGGCCGGGGCCTGCGCCTGAAGCGTCTGTGGGAGAGGGCTCTGCCCTCGAAATACTCGCCTTACGACCTG